>JALYST010000048.1 GCA_030854665.1 Actinomycetota bacterium | reverse complement strand
GGCCGGGGTTGTTGAGGTCGTACCAGGTGAACGCGCCGGTGTCGGGGGCCCCGGGAGGGCCGCCCCACACGATCGGGCTGATGATGATGAGCCCGAGCGCGGAGACGACGCCGAACAGCACCCCCGTGACCGCACCAACCGTGTTGAAGCGGCGCCACGTGAGCGCGAGCAGCAGCGCCGGGAAGTTGGCGCTCGCCGCGATCGCGAAGGCGAGCCCGACCATGAACGAGACGTTCAGGGCCTCGCCGCCGATGATGGCGATCGCCATCGCGATGGCGCCGATGGTCAGGGCAGCGATCTTCGCAGCCAGGACCTCTTCGCGGTCGGAGTTGCGGCCCTTGCGGATGATGCTCGACCAGATGTCGTGCGCCACGGCGCTCGACGCGGCGAGCACCAGCCCGGCTACCACGGCGAGGATCGTCGCGAACGCGACGCCGGCGATGATCGCGAGGAAGAGATCGCCACCCGTCGTTCCTGCGCCGCCCCCGAGCTTCTCGGCCAGGTTCGGCGCGGCGAGGTTGCCGCCCTTGCCGGCGGCCTCCACGCCCCCCTGGCCGAGGATCGCGCGAGCGCCGAAGCCGATGACCGTGGTCAGCAGGTAGAAGAAGCCGATGATGAACATCGCGGTCACCACCGACGAGCGGGCCGCCTTGGCGTTCGGGACGGTGAAGAACCGCATCAGGATGTGTGGGAGCCCGGCCGTGCCGAGCACGAGCGCGAGGCCGAGCGACACCGTGTCGATCGGGTTCTTCAGGAAGGTGCCCGGCCCGAGCGAGAACGTGCTCTCCGGGGCCTTGCCCGCCGTCTCGGCTCGGTTGAAGAGCTCGATCGGGTTGAAGCCGACCTTGTTGAGCACGAAGACCGACATGACGACGATGCCGGCCATCAGCATCACGGCCTTGATGATCTGCACCCAGGTCGTGGCGAGCATGCCGCCGAACACGACGTAGCAGAGCATGAACGTGCCGGTAATCAGCACGGAGAGCGTGAAGTCGATGCCGACCAGCTTCTCGATCAGCACGCCGGCGCCCACCATCTGGGCGATCAGGTAGAAGGCCGCGACGTTGAGAGTGCCCAGGGCAGCGGCGACGCGCGCGGGGCGCTCGCGAAGGCGGAAGGACAGCACGTCGGCGATCGTGTACTTGCCCGCGTTGCGCATCCGCTCCGCCAAGAGGAACATCACGGTGAGGAACGCCACGAGGAAGCCGATCGAGTACAGGAATCCGTCGAAGCCGTAGAGATAGATCAGGCCCGCGATACCGAGGAACGACGCCGCCGACAGATAGTCGCCGGAGATCGCAAGGCCGTTCTGGAGGCCGGTGATCCCGCGCCCAGCCGCGTAGAACTGAGGCGTGCTGCGCGCTCGCTTGGAGGCCCAGTACGTAATGACGAGCGTAATGGCGAGGATGATCGAGAAGACGACGACTGCCGTGGTGTTGATCTCGGCAAAGACGATCATCGAGCCGGCTCCTCGGCGGTGACGGAGGCGACGCGGCTCTCCTCGGCGCGGTCGGCGCGCGCCGCATCGGTGTCCAGGTGCGTCCAGCGCTCGATCGCCTTCGCGGCGAGCGGGTCATAGACCTTGTTGGCGCGGCTGAGGTACATGAGCCCGAGCACGAGCACCATGACGAACTGCGTCAGCGCAAGGGTGTACCCCACGGTCAGCCCCTGGTAGACGCGCCTGGACATCAGGTCCTCGGCATACGCCGCGAGCAGGATGAAGCCCATGTACCAGACGAGGAAGAAGATCGTCGCGGGCAGGACGAATGACCGCTTCCTTCGTACGAGCTCCTGGAACTCGGGCGAAGCCTCGATGGCCTGCCAGTCGATGTTCCGAGGGGGCGCGCCGTCGGTGCGCGCCGCTTGAGCCTCACCCTTCGGGACGAGCGGTTCTGCCATGGCTTCTCCTTTGCAGGCTGTCAGGACAGTTTCCCGTTCCACACCGTTCCAAACAGCGTCCGAGGCGCGCGCTCGGTCGCGAAAGAACATCTCGCCGGAGTTAGCTCGGCGAGATGTTCTGGTTGATCCGGAAGAAGTTGTCCGGGTCGTACTTCTGCTTCAGGGCTTGCAGGCGGTCGTACTTCTCGGCCCCGTAGGACTCGCGAACCCGCTCGGCACCCTCGTCGCCCAGGAAGTTCACGTAGACGCCTTCATGCCAGGGCTCGATCGCCGACCAGAAGTCGCGTACCCACTCGCGCTCCTCCTCGAAGCCTTCGCCTGTTTCCGTGCAGGCGCCGATGTTGTACGTGAAGCCCGCGGTGCGGCCATTGAACGCGGTCTCGTCGTCGCCGACCCGGCCGACCGCCCCGCCCATCTGCCAGATCGGAAACGAGGTCAGAGGCGAGTTGATCCGCAGCGAGCGCTCGACCGTGATGTCAATGATTTCGTCGTTCAGCTCGGCCACGTCGCAGCTCTTGAAGTAGTACCAGCGTCCCGGAGGGAAGCTGGGGTCGAGCATCGCCTGGTGCGCAAGGAACGGCTTCGGCGCGCAAACGTCGGCAACCGGTGGCCCGAACTCCCGCAGCGGTCGGATGAACTTCTCCCCCTCTTCGATGTCGCCGGCCCAGCAGCAGATCACCATTACGACCGGCTTTCCGTGCAGCTCCTCGGGGACGATCGGCAGCGGTGGAGCCTTGCGGTGGACGACGATCGTCATCAAGTCGTCCGGCGCGTCGGCAACCCAGTCGCGGTAGAAGCGGAGAACCTCTCCCGACTGCTCCATCGGCCAGAAGATCGGACCGGCGAGAACCTGTGTCCCGAGCGGCACGCAGCCGAACTCGAACTCCGTGACGATCCCGAAGTTGCCGCCGCCACCGCGAACGCCCCAGAAGAGGTCGGCGTTCTCGTCCGCCGTCGCCTTGACGAACTCGCCGTCGGCCGTCACGAGGTCGACCGAGAGGAGGTGGTCAACCGAGAGGCCGTACTTGCGCTGGATCCATCCGATTCCGCCGCCGAGCGTGAGTCCCGCGACGCCGGTGTGCGTGACGATTCCGGACGGGACCGCAAGGCCGAACGCCTGCGTCTCCCTGTCGAGCTCGCCCAGCAGGACGCCGGCCTGCACGCGAACCGTCTGCGCTTCTGGATCGACGCGGACGCCCTTCATCGGCGAGAGGTCGATCATCAACGCGTCGTCGGCAACCGAGAGGCCCGGGAATGAGTG
>JALYST010000033.1 GCA_030854665.1 Actinomycetota bacterium | reverse complement strand
TTCCTTCCTGCGGCTTGGGCGACCGCGCGTAGGGCGAGGACTTCGGCGAGGTGACGACGGTAGTCGGCCGAGGCGTGCACGTCCCAGGGCGGGTCGAGGTTGGCATCCTGCACCGCGGTGCGCACAGCGCCGTCCTCTGTGGACTCGGGTTTCACAAGGACCGGAACGGCGTCGACGCAGCCGACCGCGAGGCGAACCGCGTCACCGTCGAGCGACGCGGCGACGTTGACGATGCAGGTCCCGTCCTTGCCGATCGGGACGGAGGCGAAGCCGTCGCTCTTTCCGGGTGGCACCGAGATCTTCGTCAGCAGCTCCCCAGGTGCGGCCGCAGTCATGTAGACACCGAGAAAGAACTCCTCCGCGGGCATGGACCGCTCGCCGTCTTGGCCGACGATCGTCATCGTCGAGCCGATCGCGACGAGCAGCGGCGGCAAATGGTTCGTTGGGTCGTTCGAGCAGACGTTGCCGCCGATAGTGCCGCGGTTACGGACCTGAACGTCAGCGATCTGGTTACAGACCTCGCCGAGAATCGGGCGCGCGCGCGCTTCCGCGGAGTCGACGATATCGGTGTACGTCGTCATCGCGCCGATCGCGACCGTGCCGTCGGAAGCGAGCTCGATCCCGCGCAATTCGCCGATGTCTGCAAGATCGATGAGCACGTCAGGTGAAGCCGCCCGCGCCTTCATCACGTTGATCAGCGTCTGCCCGCCCGCGAGTGCGCGAGCACCGTCGTTTGCGCCAAGAAGGCGCAGGGCTTCCTGAACGCTCGCGGGACGAGCGTACTCGACCTCCCTCAGGAGCATGCGCTATTCAGTGCAGAAACCCCTGCTCAGGTCAAGAAACTAGTGTTACTACCCGAGCTGATTCTGCAACCGCTGATGCTCCCGGGCAATCTTTCCCTGGAGTTTCGAGATCCCGACTAGGCGGTTGTTGTACGCCTTGACCGCATTGTGCTGCGCTTGCGAGACGTTCGGCTGGTGAGCGAGTAGGAACCGGAAGCGCTTGATCAGTGCCTGGGCGGCGCCGCGGTCTCCCAGTCGCAGGGCTCGCGCGAGAGTCCGCGCAGTGTCGACGATCTGCTGCAGGCGCTGAAGCTGGGCGCTCTGCCAGGGTCGGAGCGCGGGAGGCGGCGCCAGCCGCCGGAACCGGCTGACGACTCTCTGGACTGCACCCGCGTACCCCTCGAGGGCCTTGGCCTGTCCGCCTGCCGTCGACGAGGCTGAGAGATCGTCGCGGTACGACTTGTTGACGTCGCCGAGGCCGCCGAGAACCTTGCTCACGCCCGGCAGGAACTCCTGCAGGGTGATCACCTCGAGCCCCAGCGAGGCGTTCAGGTCATAGAGGCGCAGTGAAAAGCTCCCCGGGTTGGACTCGAACCAACAACCCTTCGGTTAACAGCCGAATGCTCTGCCAATTGAGCTACCGGGGAAAGCGGCGCGCGCTAGTTTAGCCGCTGAAGTCGGGACTCGACTTCGCTCAAATAGGCGGGGTCGCGCGCCTGCGCTCGGCCTCTCAGGGTGGCATCGAGGCCGGCGCGGATCTCGCCCACCAGTGCATCCAAGGGAAGGTCATCGTCACCGTTGTCAACGACGAAGAGCTTCCGCGGCTCGGGCTCCGCGCCCCACGCCGCATGGAAGGCGACCAGGTTCCGCCACGCATACGCAGGCCACACGGGCAGCACGCACACATGGAGAGAGGCGGGCTCGAGCGCATGGGCTACATCCGTAGCCACTTCTCGACTGGCGAAGAGAGGCTGCGCATCCCCGGCCGGAACGATGTCAAGTTCGCCGTTGTCGTCGAGCTCACCTACCGCGTACAGCGGATTCCCCGCAGTCGGCGTTCCAAGCGCAAGAGCATGTTCGAGCTCGGTCCGCTGGGACTCCGCCGGCCTCCGCCCCGTCAGCAGTCGGTGCGCATGCTGCCGCGTGACGCCGAGCTGTCCGGCCAGATCGGTGACCGACAGCCCTTTGCGCCGCAGCAGCGCTTGCCAGACCTGGGCTTCCTCCCGCATGGGCCAAGATCGTAGCCCGTAATCCCGGAAGTTACGAGCGTAACCTCAGCGCGAAAATGCCTGTGCGGCAGCCAAATCCTCGACCGCAGTGAGAATCTTGGCCAGCGAGGCTTGCAGCTCCATGGTGCGGGCCGGATCCGCGTCGCCGAGCTCACGCTTGATCCCCCGCGCCCGGAGGCCGAGCAACAGCTGCTCGGCCGTCCGCTCGTCGATCCCCTCCGAGATCGCCCGGGCATCGAGCTCCGCGACGAGGCCCACGAGCTCTGCGTCCGGCTCGCCACCCGACACCAGCTGCTCGCGCAGGCGGCGATGCTCCTCGCGGTCGAAGTGCTCGGGCCCGAGCTCGGCGAGCACCGGCACCAGCCCCGGGTGGGCGGCCACACCGGCGAGCGCGTTCTGCTCGAGGCGTTCACCGGCGTCGAGCAACCTGGCGGAGACGCGTCCGGTCGCTGAGGCGGTACCGCGTGGAGCGAGGCCCGCCTGCGTCTCCTTCGGCAGATCGAGCTTGTCCGCCGCATAGCGGATGGCGTCCTGGCGTTCGGGCGACTCTTCGAAACGCGAGAGCACTTCTCGGACCCGGACGAATGCTTCTTGCCGGTCGGCGGCCCGCTCGATCTCGAGGCGAACGCGGTAGCCCAAATAGCTCTCGGCACGCGCGAGCCGCTGCTCGAAGCCCTCCGCAAGATCGGCGGGGTCGAAGCCCGCCGGCAGCGCGACCACTCGGACGTCCAGGCCCTGTGCAAACGCGAGCTCCATCCCGCGCAGAGTGGCGGCTTCGCCTGCGGCGTCACCGTCGAAGCACAGCCATACGCGCTTTGTCAGTCGCCCGAGTTCCTTCAGCTGCCGTTCGGTCAGCGCGGTTCCCATCGACGCGACAACCGGCTCGATCCCTGCCTGGCTAAGCGCGAGGACGTCGGTGTTCCCCTCGACAACGACGGCGCGCTCCTGCTTCGCAATCGCTGCCCGCGCACGGTCGAACCCGTAGAGCAGGTCTCCCTTCCGGAACAGCTCGCCTTCCGGTGAGTTGACGTACTTCGCCTTCAGCGGATCGTCTTCGCGGAGCTTGCGCGCCTGGAAGCCGAGTACGCGACCTCGTGCATCCGCGAGGGGAAAGAGCAGCCGCCCGAAGAAGTAGTCGTTGCCGCGCTTGTTCACGAGGCCGGCGGCAATCAACTCGTCCCGCGTGAACCCGCGCTCCAGCGCCTTGCGCGTCAGCGTCGTTCCGCCGAGCGCCAGCCCGAGCCGGTACTCGCGACATACCTCCTCGGCGAGACCGCGCCCCGCCAGGTAGTCGCGCGCCAGCGAGCCCGCCTGCGAGTCCCAGAGGTAGCGCTCGTAGAACGACGCGGCCGCTTCGAGCAACTCGAGCAGGCGTTCGCGCCGACGCCGCCGTGCATCCTGCTGCGGTGACGTCTCCTCGTACTCGATCTGGACGTTGAAGCGGTCGGCGAGCCATTCGATCGCGCCGGCGAAATCGAGCTGCTCCGTCTCCCGCACGAAGGTGATCAGATCGCCCTTCGCGCCACAGCCGAAGCAGTAGTAGAACTTGTCCACAGCATTGACCGAGAAGCTCGGCGTCCGCTCCTCGTGGAACGGGCAGCGCCCCATATAGCGCGCGCCGGCCTTGCGAAGCTGCGTGCGCTCGGACACGACGGAGACCATGTCCGCTGCGGCTTTGACCTCCTCGACGGATGTGTCCTTGATCCTGGCCATTACGTGAGATCGGCAACGTAGCTCAGCGCGAACCGGTCAGTCATGCCTGCGATGAACTCGACGATCTGCTCCGGCTCCTCCCCACGCTCGGCGAGGTGCTCGAAGATCCGCCGCACGGTTGCCCGGGCGCGTTCCTGCTCAGAGCGCGTATGCGGGCCGAGGTAGACCCGCTCGAACATGAACGACCGCAGTGCGAGCATTGCCTCGCCGATCTCCTCGCTCTGCACGATGTCGCCGGCCCGCTCGGAGCTCTCGACCAGGTCGTGCACGAGGGTGTCGATCCGCCGAGACCCTCGGTCGCCGAGGAGCGCAACCTCCTCGCGCGGGAGCTCCGCCGGATCGAGGATCCCGAAGCGCACGGCATCGTCGATGTCGTGGTTGATGTAGGCGACGCGGTCGACGATCCGCACGATCTTGCCTTCGAGCGTCGCGGGCTCTTGCGCGCCTCTATGCGTGAGGATTCCGTCCCGAACCTCCTCAGTCAGGTTCAACGACTCTGCGATACGCAGCGATTGCTCGTTGTGCCGGAAATGCCGGCCGAAACGCTCCTGCAATGCGGCGTCGAGCGCATCCTCCCCTGCATGACCGAACGGCGTGTGCCCCATGTCGTGGCCGAGCCCGACCGCTTCGACGAGGTCTTCGTTGAGCCGTAGTGCCCGCGCAACTCCCCGTGCGATCCCGGTCGTCTCCAACGTGTGGGTCATCCGGGTGCGGTAGTGGTCGCCTGCAGGATCGATGAAGACCTGCGTCTTGCCCTTCAAGCGCCGAAACGGCTTCGAATGCAGGATCCGATCGCGGTCACGCTGGAACGGCGTGCGAAGGCGGCAATCGTCCTCAGGCTTGAGTCGCCCACGTGTTTCGTAGGAGCGGACGGCCAGCGGGGACAGCGACCTGTCTTCCTGGTTGCGCACCTGCTCCTCGAAGGCATCGGCGACTCTTCCCACTAGCTCAGGCATTGGTTCCAGGCTAGATGATGATCGGGACAGTTCCGCCATCAGCGCTCCACGCGGAACCTGTCACGTAGGAAGCACGCTCCGAGCACAGAAATGTGATCACAGACGCGATTTCGTCGGGCTCCGCCAGTCGGCCGAGCGGCCTGCCCGATCCAACCGCCTCCAATACTTCAACACGCGTCTTAATAGAGGCAGCTGCTTGCTGGTCTGCCAAACCCCCTTCGCCGAGCCACGCCGGGGTCGCCGTCGGGCCGGGGGTGACCGCGTTGCAGCGGATGCCGTGCTTGGCATAGAGATCGGCAACGAGACGCGAAAGGGACAGCACCGCCGCCTTCGTCACCGAGTAGTTCGGCATTCCGGTTGAAGGGCGCTTTCCCGCCGTCGACGAGACATTCACGATCGTGCCGGCCCCCGCCTCCTTCATTCCGGGCAGAACCGCCCGGATACAGCGGACATAGCTCATGACGTTCAACTGCCACATCGCGTCCCACTGCTCGTCGGTCAACTCCTCGAACCCGACCTGATAGGCCTCGCCGACGTTGTTCACGAGGCACTCGACCGGCCCGAGGGCCTTTACCGTCTCTGCGACGAGCTTCGCGACGGCGTCGGGCTCCGTCAGATCACAGGCGACTGCGAGGGCGGCGCCCACCTCGGCGCGCGCCAGCTCGGCGCGAGCCGAGTCCCGTCCGTTGACCACCACCCGCGCTCCCTCGGCGACGAGCGACCGCGCCGTCTCGAGCCCGATGCCGGCAGTCGAGCCGGTGACAAGGCAGATTCGATCCTTGAGGCCCAGATCCATCGGCTGGGTAGCCTAATCGCCGTGACGACGCTACTCCTAGTTCGGCACGGCGAGACCGACTGGAACCGAGACGGCCGCTGGCAAGGCGGTTCCGATACGACCCTCAACGACTTGGGTCGCGAGCAAGCCCGTTCGCTGGCCGACCAACTCGACGGAAACATCGACGTGGTCTATTCGAGCGACCTGGCCCGCGCGCGCGAGACTGCGGAGATCCTTGCGGCGAAGCTCGGCCTCGAGGTTCGCGTCGATCCGAGGCTGCGCGAACGGGGGTTTGGGTCTTGGGAAGGATTGACCACCCCTGAGATCGAGGAGCGCTTCGCCGATTCGCACCGGCACTGGTGCGCCGGCGAGGGCGCCGGAGCAGACGATGCAGAGACCTTCGAGAACTTCTCAACCCGCGTGAATGACTTCCTCGCTGATGTGCTTCGTCTACATCCCGGAGAGGAAGTCCTGGTGATCTCACATGGGGGGTCGATCCGGGTCATTCATGCCCTGGCCGCGGGCCTCGACTACGTCCGTGATCACAGGCTCATTCCCGGCGTGGCGAATTGCGCCGTGACCAGATACGTGGCTAGGGCCGGGAAACTCGTCCCGTTAAACTGAGACACTCGGATGACAGCTCTCGGAAAGCGGCTGCTGGTAGTCGCCATGACGACGGCGACGCTGATCTCGACCCCGTCCGCCGGCTTCGCTCGAGCGGAACCAAGCGTTCCGACGCCCATTCTCGGCGTGTACCGCGGCGCCGCCGCGCCCGACAAAGTTGTGCACTACGAGCGCTGGCTCAGGCGTCCCGTGCGTTGGGCGCTCGACTTTCAGTCGATCAACGACTGGGAGCGAACCGACTCGCCGACATGGCAGCTTCGCCAGTGGAGGCAATCTCGGTTTCGGCTCGTGCTCTCGCTCCCGATGCTCCCTAACTCCGGGGGAACCCTCGCCGCAGGAGCTGCTGGGACGTACAACGAGCATTTTCGACGGCTTGCGAGAGAACTTGTTCGTAACCGCCTCGGCAATACCGTACTGCGAGTCGGCTGGGAATTCAACGGCGCGTGGTCCCTCTGGTCGGCTGCCTCCTCGCCCACTGACTTCGTCGCGTACTGGCGGCAGATCGTGACCACGATGCGTGGGATTGCACCAGCCCTTCGGTTCGACTGGTGTCCAAGCCTCGGGCTCGGCGCGCTGCCGACCGAGCAGGCCTGGCCCGGCGATGCGTATGTGGACTACGTCGGATCGGATGTCTACGACCAGGCCTGGGAAGCGAGCGGAGCGACCGTCTCCAACGCCGCTGAGCGTTGGAACCATTTGCTCACTCAGCCTTACGGTCTCAACTGGCTGGCCCAGTTTGCGGCCACGCACGGAAAGCCGATCACGCTGCCGGAGTGGGGTCTGATCACGCGGCCGGACGGCCAGGGAGGGGGCGACAACCCGTACTTCATCCAGCAGATGCACCGCTGGATCCTCGGCCACGACGTCGCGTATGCGATCTACTTCCAGTTCGACACGGCCGAAGGCGCGTCTCGCCTGACAGTGAGGGCTTTTCCGAGCGCCACGAAGGTCTTTCTCCGCCTTTTCGGGGCCGGCAGCTAGGCTCGAACCGATGGAGGATTACACGAACAAATACAAGGGCGAGCAGGTCGAAGTCGCGCTCTTCGGCGGCGAATACCAGGAAGGTGTCCTGACGGCCTACTGCTACGTCGAAGATGTCGCGCACATCGAGCTGAACGGCCACATCCTCGTCCCGCTCCAGAACATCGCCTCACTCCACTGCTCGAGCCGCTGCGATGCGCCCGACGACGACTGGCCTCCACGCGGGCTCGAGCAGGAAGACGGCAACTAGTGAGTGCACCTGCCAGTGATGCTGCCGAGTTCCTGGATCGCGAGCACCAAGCCAGTGGCCGCACTCACTCGCAGCCAAGGCTGGCAGCCTTGGTAAGAGTGAGGGTGGACTCTGGCGCCGTGTGATCGCGGGCCAGGGGCCGGCGAGTATTACTGGCAGGGGCACTAGGCCGTCTTGGGCGGCCGGCTTCTCATCATTCGCAACGTCCTCAAGGCGTGGGCATTGCTGCTCGGGGCCTGCGCAGTGTTCGGCCTGATTGGCTGGGTGCTCGGCGGCTACCGGCTGCTCTCGATTTTCGTCTTCTGCGGCGTGCTGCTGGCGGGCGCGCTCTACTGGTACGCAGATCGTGTCGCACTCGGGCTCGTCCGCGCACGCGAGCTCCCAGTCGGAGGAGCGCCCGGGCTCCACTCCACGATCGAGCGCCTCGCGGCGCGTGCAGGCGTCGCGAAGCCGCGGTTGTACTTGATCGACGACGGACTGCCGCGCGCGCTCGCCGCCGGTCGGGGGCCCCGCGGTTCGACGATCGCAGTGAGCGCGGGACTTCTGTCTGCGGCGTCTCCGGCGGAGCTCGAGGCGGTGCTGGCACACGAGCTTGCTCACGTACGACATCGCGACGTCGTGGTGCAGACGTCCGTCGTCGTACTCGCTGCAACGCTGCTCGAGCTGAGCAGGATCGGCGGTTGGTTCCAGCGCGTGCTGCTCTGGTTCCTCGGGCCGCTGGCCTCGGCGTTCGTCCATCTTCTTCTCTCGCCGAAGCGCGAGTTTCTCGCCGACAGGGCCGCCGCGGCGATCTGCGACTCTCCGCATCCGATGGCCGACGCTCTGGTTCGGCTCGACCAGGCTGCCGAGCTTGTGTCCTTCAGCGGCAGTCCGGCCACAGAGCCGCTCTACACGGTGAACCCATTTCTCGAGGTAGGCCTGGCTGCGCTGTTCGTGACGCATCCGGCAGTCGGCGAGCGCGTCCGGCGGCTACGCGAACTGGACCCCGACTGGCGTGAGAAGCTTCGCGCCGCATGACCCTGGCGATCAAGCAATCCGAATACGAAGAGCGACTTGCAGGACTCGCCGAGCATTTGCTCGAGCACAAGCTGACCGGAGCGGTGCTCTTCGACCCGTACTACGTCCTCTACTACGCCGGCTTTGCGTTCGCGCCCACTGAGCGTCCGATCGCCTTCGTGGTGAGCGCCGAGGGCAAAGGCGGCATGCTCGTCCCGCGGCTAGAGCGCGAGCACGCCCAAGCGAACGCCAGCGTCGACCATGTCGCGGACTACCCGGAGTACCCATCCGAGACGCACCCGATGGAGGCGCTGCGCGGCTTGCTCGCCGAGATGGGGGTTACCAGCTCGTTCGGTGCAGACCAGGATGGATATCCGTGGGTGCTCGGCTACCGAGGGCCGTCGCTGACGGAACTGACGGGCACTACACCGCAGAAGATCACGGCCTTCGTCGAGGATCAGATGGCGATCAAGAGCCCGGCCGAGATCGAGTTGATTCGCGAGAGCTCGAAATGGGGCAACCTCGCACATGTTCTGCTGCAGCGGTACACGCGGCCCGGGTTGACCGAGAGCGAGGTGTCCCGCCGTGCGAGTACCGAGGCGTCGCTCGCCCTTCTCGATGCGATCGGCCCGATCTACCGCGGACAGAGCTTCTTCTTCGACGGGGCTAGCGCCGGCTACCGGGGACAGATCGGCCGCAACGGCGCGATCCCTCACGCGCTTGCGAACAACATCGTCTTCCAAGAGGGCGACGTGCTCGTGACCGGTGCGACGGCGCCGGTATGGGGCTATCTCTCGGAGCTCGAGCGAACGATGGTGATCGGCCCGCCGTCACCGGGGCAGCGCCGGATGTTCGACCACATGGTCGCTCTTCAGGACACTGCCTTCGAGGCGATCAAGCCCGGCGCGCGCTGCTCCGACGCCGACAGCGCCGTGCGCGCGTACTACGAGAAGCACGATCTCTGGGACTACTGGAAGCACCACGTCGGCCACTGCATCGGCCTCCGCTACCACGAAGGGCCGTTTCTCGACATCGGCGACGACACGGAGATCAAGCCGGGAATGGTGTTCACGGTCGAGCCCGGCCTCTACGCCGCCGGCTTAGGTGGGTTCCGGCACTCCGACACCGTGGCAGTGACGGACGACGGGATCGACTTCTTGACGTACTACCCGCGCGATCTCGCGAGCTTGACGCTTCCGGTCTAGGCGAGTTCGCCCGGAAGCAGCGAGAACATCACGGAGTCGCGGCGGCGGCCGTCTGGATGAGGCAGATGCGACCGAAGCACGCCTTCCCGCTGGAAACCGACCTTC
The DNA here is from genome assembly GCA_030854665.1 of Actinomycetota bacterium. GTDB lineage: Bacteria > Actinomycetota > Thermoleophilia > Gaiellales > Gaiellaceae > 3-1-20CM-4-69-9. Next base: position 677 of record JALYST010000033.1, on the reverse strand, counting down.
TCCGCAACGCGTTGAGACGCGCGGTTGTCCGGATCGGTGATCAACTCGAGCCGCTCCAGCCGGAGCTCGTCGAGCGCGTGCTTGCAGAGAAGCCGAAGCGCCCGTGTGGTCACCCCGTGACCTCGTGCTTCACGGGCGCACCAATACCCGATGTGACCGGTGCTCGAGTTGTTGACACCGATCCCGATCGATCCGACGACGCGTCTGTCCTGGGTGATCGCGAACTGTTGCGCACCGATCCCCGGAACGTCTCCCTCGACAAAGGCACGCGCGTCTTCATCCGTATAAGGGCTCGGAACCGCCGGGATCCAGTGGTGGATCTCGGCGTCGTTGCACGCGGCGACGATCGCCGGAACGTCGTCCAGCGTCCAGGGACGCAATTGGATGTTGCCGTCGCGCAGTTCCATTTGCCAAGCCTAGAACGACGAAAGGCCGCCCGAGCGGCCCTTCGCGGGAAAAATAATCGGCGGCTGCCTACTCTCCCGGGAGGTTGCCCTCCGAGTACCATCGGCGCAAGCAGGCTTAACTTCTCTGTTCGGAATGGGAAGAGGTGTTTCCCTGCCGCTATGACCGCCGAAGTTGTCAGGGCGCTACGCGTTTCCGCGCACCCTCAAAACTCCATAGCTCCACACTCGGTGTTCAAAATCAAGACCTCGAGCAATTAGTACGGGTCCGCT
>JALYST010000029.1 GCA_030854665.1 Actinomycetota bacterium | reverse complement strand
AACCTGCTGCGCGGCAAGGAGGTCTTCTTGCAGCGCTGCGTCGGCTGCCACGGCATCGCAGGAGACGGCAAAGGTCCCGGCGCGTCGTTCATGTCACCGGCGCCCGCGGACTTCACGAGCGCCGACGACGCATGTTGCGGCGGCGACACGGGGCCGGGTGACTTCTACTACCGCATCCTGCGCGGCTGGCCTGGGACGGGAATGGAGAACTTCGGCGACCGGCTCTCGGTCGACGACATCTGGCGTGTTGTCATGTTCGTGAAGACGATCCCGAATCACACGCTGAAAAAGAACGTCGTCCCCGAACCGAAGGACTACATCGTCTGGCAACCCTCGAAGGAGTTGATCGCCTGGCTCCAGGGCCGGCAGAAGCTCACGGGAAACGCGTCCTTCTCGAAGAAGGAGGTCACGGATCCGTTCATGAAGGAGGCGATGAGCGTCATGCCGGGGCTCGCACCCGGTGACAAGTTCTTCCTGAACGACGGGAAGACCCCGCTCTCGCTCGAGGATGCGGCCGCGGGCATCAAGGCGATCTACCAGGATCTGCTCGACTTAGCCTGGGCTGAGGCGCAGGCGCGCGGCGACAAGCTTCCACCGTCTGGGCAGAAAGACATTCCTCCGACCGTCCCGGGCCAGCAATGAGTCGCCTCCTCAGGAGCGTCGCAGTCGTCGGTGCACTAGCCCTCGCAGCACCGGCGGCTGCGTTCGCTCACGAGGCGCCCGAGAGCGCGCAGTCGCGCTGGGTGATGGTCGACTGGATGCTCGAGTCGTTCTTCGTGTTCGCCGGCTTTGCGCTGGTCGCGTTCATCTGGGCGTGGAAGGCGGGGCACTTCCACGACCTCGAGCGCCAGGCTGCGATCCCGCTCTTGATTCATGAAGAGGACTACTACACGCCGGAATGGGCGTTGGACGAAGAGGAGTGGGACGAATGAGCATGCCGAGGGGCGACACGCCCGAGAAGGTCAACGACTTCTATCTCTATCTGAACGGCCATCAGGAAACGACGCATCCCGTCCAGACGTGGCATGTCGACTGGATGTCACTCGCGTGGCTGTGGGGCTTCGTGTTCGCGCTCCTCGCCGTGCTGCTCCTCTGGGTCAGGCAGTACCGAAGCACGCGGCAGCGCCCAGGCATTTACCCCGTGGATACTTTTGGCGGCTGGACGACGGAGGGCGCTGGCCCGGCGACCGCTTTCTTCCTGCTGTTCACCGTCCTCATCGTCGCCTTCGCGGTAGCACTCATCGTCGGACATCTCGTCTGGGGGCAGAAGTTCTGATGGTTGCGACCTCGGTGCTCCCGTTCGTTTCGTATTCCTCGATGACCGAGACGATCGTTCCCGCGGCCCAGTGGCCGACGGTCTACTCGTCGCTGCAGGCGTTGAAGGGACACGTCCAGGAGTACCCCGGCTGTCAGAGCTTCGACGTGTTCGTGCGAGCGGAGGGAGACGGTGACGTGCTGGTCCACTGCTACACCACCTGGGACACCGCCGGACAGCTCGAGGTCTTCCTCGAGCGTGGCTACACCCTCGAGCGGTTGCTCGCCGACGTCGGCTCGGGGCTCGGCCCGGCGCGGAGCCTCGTGATGGAGAAAGTCTTCTGATGGCGCGGCGGAGCAGGAACCCCCTGCGGCCGGCGCGACCTCTATTCGGCTACCGCGACGTCGGAGAGGAAGTGCGGCATGGCCGGAGTGCGCTTACCCGCGCCTGGATCGTGCTCGCGATCCTGATCGTGATTTACCTTGCCTGGACGCTGACGATCTACTTCCTCGAACCGGGTCTTCGGTAGTCCGTGTATACCCAGCGCCTTTCGTCGCTGGAGTTCTTCACCTACGCGGCGTTCTTCGCGGTCGTGGTGCTGTCCATCGCCGCCATCCTGCCGGGGCGCAAAGCTCCCGTACGGACGGAGGCGTACAGCGATGACGAGCTGAAGGCGCACGACCGGCGCCTGCCGAAGTACTTCCTGACAGGCGGCGCTTTCCTGTTGCTCGGCGGCATTCACATGGTGCTGAAGAACCTGCCGTGGACGGCAGATTGGCTCGCCCGTGCCGGCTATGCCGGGCATCTCGTGCGTGACCTCTCGAATACGCACGTGATGATCGTCGGCGGCGGCACGTTGATCTCGACCGGGCTCTGCTGGTACGTCCTGCCGCGAATCGTCGCACGTCCGCTGTCCAGTCCCGGACTCGCCCAGGGCGCCTTCTGGTTTACGGCAGTCGGGCTCCTCGTCTTCTACATCGCGTTGATCGCCAACGGAATCGCGATGGGACGGCTCGTCTCGTCGGGATGGGACTACGAGGCGGCGAAGCTCCACATGGGCAAGGCGTACCGCGTTCCGGTCGGCATCGGGGCGGGAGTGATGGGCCTCGGCTACTGGTGCTTCGCGGCGAATGTGTTCCTGACGATCTTCCAGTCGCGCCTGGTGCGCGTGCCCAAGCCGAGTGGCCACCTCTGGAAGTTCCTCGCCACCGGTGCGGCGGGTCTGACTGTCGGGACCGTCCAGGGCGTGATCCAGGTGCAGCCCGCGCACGCGGACTGGCTCTATAGGGCTGGGCACGCGGGCGAGTGGATCGATCCGATCAGTCACGCGCACATCAATCTGGTTACCGGTCTCACGATGCTGACGGCCGGCGCTCTCTTTGCGCTCGCGCCCGCCCTTGGAGGCAAAGCACCGACACGGCGTGTCGCGAACCTCTGCTTCTGGTCACTGCTGAGCGGCTCGCTCGCGTTCTACGGAGTCGCGCTCTTCCTCGGCTTCCACGAGGGGCGACTGGTGGTACGCCGCGGCTTGACGCCCGAGCAAGCCGAAGAGGCCACGAGGCTCCACCCGTTCCTGATCATGGGGGCGGGCATCGCGATGATGGCGGCCTTCTGGTTCCTGCTCGTGACGCTCGTGCGCTCGTTTCGCCATGCGCACGGAACGATTCGAGCCTTCGTGCTCGCCGGTTGTGCAGCGTTGGCCGTGGGAACGCTCCAAGGCCCGGTTCAGGCCTTTCCCGCCGTCAACGAGCTCCTCGATCGCGGCGGTGACGCCGGGGACGTAATCGTCAATCTGCACGCCCAGCTGAACATGCTGGCAGGCCTGATGGTCATCCTCATGGGTGCGGCGCTCGCGCTCACCCCGGGCGCGCTGCGGTCGCCCCGCTCGATACTTGCTGGCGTCGGCGCCGGTATGGCGGTGTATTACGCCGGCGGCATTGCCTTCGCCGCAGTCGAGGCCAACCGCGTCTCGAACGGAGGCACCTTCGGCGCGGCAGTTGCGGCACTCGAGCCGTGGCAGGCCCTCGTGCTCGTGCCGGCCGCGTTGGCAGTGGCGGTTGGATTCGGCTCCTATGCTCGAGCGACGTGGCGAGGGACTGAGGGCTATCGCGCGGAAAGCCGCGGTCGGCTGCGTCGGGCTCCGTCGGCTTACGCGGGCCGGATCCCGAAGCGCGTACGGCGGCGGCGGCCGACGGCCGTGGCCGCGTACGAAGTACCGATGGGCCTGCTGGGATTTCCCGGCGTCGGCTGGTTGTTCGCCGGCTATCCGCTCGCAGGCACGGCGCTCTTGCTGATCGGGCCGGCGATCGCCTGGGCGGCGGTGCCGCTCGCGTTCACCCCGTTCTCAAATGGGCCTCTGGTACAGGTCGGCTGGCAGGCGGAGCTCGTCTGGCTTCCGGCGAGCACGTTCATCTCAACCGTATTGCTCTTTCGCGCGCACCGGCGCCGGCGCCTGCGATTGCTCGGGTCCCCGCCCAGGCGGCGTGGGCGGCGGAGCTACCGCACGCGCGTGGCCGTGTCGATCGGCGCGATCGGTCTCTTGCTCGTGACGCTGCCATTCGTACCCGCGGTCGCGGGCATCGGAGGGAGCTCCGTCCGGTACGCGTACCAGACGGGCTTCACGCGCGAGGTGACGGGCCAGTTCGTCGGCACGCCACGCGGAACGATCAAGCTGTTCGCCTGGCGCGATCCGCAGGAGACGTTCCCGGCAGACGCGCTGCGCCTTCGCGCGCGTGACGTGCTGGCGTTGCGCGTACGCGCCGCGGCCGTCGACGCACCGGGTGCCTACCGGCTGTTCGACCTCGACGGCAATTCGATGGCGCTCACCGTTCGCCGGAGCTCGCCGCGCGAGCTGATCCTTGCGCCGGCGCAGCCTCTCCAGCCCGGGCGCTACGTCTTTGCCGCGAGCCACGAAGGGATGTTCGGGGGGCGTGACTTCGCCTATCTGCGCGTGGTTGCGCCCGGAGAGCCCGTCACGGTCGTCTCTCGCAACCAGCGGACGGACGTTCCCGCAGTCGCGGATGCAGTCCCACCGATCGCAGCGGCGCTACTCGCGGCCGCGTTCGCGCTCCTCCTGCTCCGTTCGCTGTTGCGAAGAGCGGCCGGACAGAAGGCGCTGTGGGCGGTCGGCTTTGCCCTGTTCGCCGTGGCGGCGGCCAGCGAGGCGGCGGCTCAGCGCGCCGGGTGGAATCCAGCGCTCTTCCGTCTGTACTACATCGCGGGCGGCGTCTTGACGGTCGCGTATCTCGGTGCGGGCTCCGCCTGGTTGCTGCTGCCACGACGCGGGCGCGACGTCCTCGTCGGTGGCCTCGCTGTCGCGACGGTCGCGGCCATAACCACCGTCCTAATCGCGCCGGTGGACGTGCCCGGGCTCGCGGCGGCCCACAGCGGACAGCCGCCCGCGAACGGCGTGCTCGGTGGACATGCCTTCCTGTGGGCCGTCGTTCTCAACTCGTTCGGCACGCTCCTGCTGGTCGGTGGATCGCTGCTCTCGATTGCACGGCGTCAGCGCGTTCGCGCGAACGTGTGGATTGCGTCCGGAGCGCTGACCGTCGCAGCCGCGACCGGTCTTTCACGCACGGGCGACATGTCGCTCGTCTATCTCGGCGAGCTCGTCGGGATTGCGCTGATGTTCTGCGGCTTCACGTTGCCCGCGCCGGCCCCCAAGCGCGTGCGCGAATCCGAACCGGCCCCAAGACCTGCGGTAGTTGCCAGGTGAGTCGTAGCGACCGCGCACTCCACGGCCACGCCCAGGCGATCCTCGAGCATGAGCTTAGGCGCGCGCGCAAACGGCTTGCCCAGCTGCCCGAGGAGCGTCGTTCAGCCCTGGAGGAGGAGGCCGCCCGCGTCGTGGCAGCGGTGGTGGACTCGGTGATCGAGGAGTCCCGCCATGAGCCCTCAGTTGCCCGGGCCCTGGCCTCCATCTACGGCCCAGAGCCAGCCTGGGAACCGCGGGTCGTCTCGTGGGCTGCCGACTAGAATCGCAGGATGGCTCGTAGAAGAAGCCCAGCGCGCCTCGTCGTCGCGCTCTCGGTCGCGGCCGTTCTCGCGGTCTTCTTGCTCTACACGTCCATCGCGGGCGGCGGTACGCCTTCGCTGCGGCCAAGTCAGCTCACCGGACATCAGGGACGCGTTTCGCTGATGGGCCAGGTTGTCGGCACGCCGTCCGGTGACGCGCATGCCGGTGGTCTGCGCTTCCGGCTTCGCGACGTCAAAGGGAGCACCACGGTCGCGGTCGTCTACAAAGGCTCCGTGCCTGACCTCTTCAAGACGGGCCGCGACGTCGTCGTCGATGGGCGGCTGCGCAACGGCGTGTTCGTCGCGGCGCCGGACACGCTCGTGACGAAGTGCCCGTCGAAGTACCAACCCAAGAGGTAGTTGTGCCCACTGATGGCTGACCTCGGACGTGCGGCGCTCGTCACGTCGTTTGTGTTGTGTCTCTATGCGCTCGTCGGCGGTTCACTTGCTGCCTGGAAGGGACGGCGACGGCTTGCCGAGTCGGCCCAGAACGCGTTGCTCGGATCGTTTGCCGCGACCGTGGTCGCTACGGCGGTGCTTTTCGGGGCGCTCGCGCGGCACGACTTCTCCTTCCAGTACGTCGCAGACCACACCAGTCGCGAGCTTCCGCTCGGCTACACGCTGACGGCGTTCTGGGGTGGCCAGGAAGGGTCGCTGCTGCTGTGGCTGCTCGTTCTCTCCGGCTATTCGGTTGCAGCCGTGCTGACGTCGCGGCGGGTGGGTCGCGAGGTGCTCGCCTGGGTCGTGCCGACCCTGGCTCTCGTCGGGACCTTCTTCGCCCTGCTGCTCGCGTTCGTGGCAAGCCCGTTCGCGACACAGGCTGCGGTAGCGGACGGCGCGGGGCTCAACCCGAGCCTGCAGAACCCGTACATGGCGATCCATCCGCCGATGCTCTATCTCGGCTACGTCGGCCTGACTGTGCCGTTCGCGTTCGCGATGGGCGCGTTGCTCGCTCGCCGCACGGACGAGCGCTGGATCGTCGCTACGCGACGCTGGACCCTCTCCGCGTGGGCATTTCTCGGGATCGGCCAGCTGCTCGGCGCCCACTGGGCGTACGTGGAGATCGGCTGGGGCGGTTTTTATGCGTGGGATCCGGTCGAGAACGCGGCGTTGATGCCGTGGCTCGCGGCGACGGCGTTTCTCCACTCGGTGATGATCCAGGAGAAGCGGGGCATGCTGAAAGTCTGGAACGTGCTGCTCGTCGTGCTTGCGTTCGGCCTGTCGCTGTTCGGGACGTTCCTCACGCGCAGCGGGATCATCCAATCGATCCACTCGTTCACGCAGAGCTCGATCGGGCCGTGGTTTCTCGGCTTCATCTGCCTGATCACCGCCGGCTCGCTCGCGCTCGTGTTCGCGAGGCTGCCGCTGCTGCGTGCGAAAACGCGACTCGAGTCGCTCGTGTCACGTGAGGCGACGTTCCTCTACAACAATCTCCTGCTGGTTGCGCTCGCGTTGACGATCCTCTGGGGTGTCGTCTATCCGATCCTGTCGGAAGCCGTGACCGGGCAGGCCGCGACGGTGAGCAAGCCCTACTACAACTTCTTCCTGCATACGTTCGGGATACCGCTGCTGTTGCTGATGGGCATCGGGCCGCTCGTCGCGTGGCGCCGAGCGTCGCTCCGCGCGTTGGGCCGGACGTTCCTGTGGCCACTCGGCACGGCCGTGATAGCGGGGATCGCGTTGCTTGCGGCCGGAGCGGGATCTTCGCGCATCGGCGTGATCGCCTACACGTTCTCCGTCTTCGTGCTCGCGTCGATCGCGCTCGAGTTCGCGCGCGGGACGGCGGCGAGGAAGGCGCTCGGAGACCTTGGCTGGGCGGCCGCGTTCTCGTCGCTCATCGCACGCAACCGTCGTCGTTACGGCGGCTACGTGGTGCATGCGTCCGTCGTGCTGTTGGCGATCGGCATCACCGGCGCGAGCGCGTACGAGACCGTGGGCGAGACACGGCTGACGCCGGGCCAGTCCATGACTGTCGCGGGCGATCGCTTGGTCTTCCGCGGCTTCCAGTCGAGGACGGAGTCGAACCACCGCGCGATCCGCGCGCTCGTCGACGTGTACCGTGGTGACAAGTATCTCGGCCGCTACACGCCGGGGAAGAATCAGTATTTCGCGGAGGATCAGGTCTCCAACGAGGTCTCGATCCGGCACGACTGGCTCACCGGCGGCGATCTCTTTCTGATCGCCGACCAGGTGAACAGCGACGGGAGCATCGACCTGAAGGCGCTGCAGAAGCCGCTGGTGAACCTGCTCTGGCTCGCGGGCTTGGTGTTCGTCGGCGGCGCCTTGATCGCGCTGTGGCCCGACGCCAGGGAGGAGCGCCGCCTCGCCGAGCGTTATGCGGGCGCCACCGTGCGGGCATGACCGCCGCGCTCGTCGCCGGTGCCGCGCTCGCCGTCGCTTGCGTCGCGCTGGTCGCCCTGCCCTTCCTGCGCGAGCCGCGGCCGCAAGACGACAGGCTCGCCCGGCCTGACGAGTTGGAGCAGCGGCGGCTGGCGCTCTCCGAGGAGCGCGACCGTGCGCTTGAGGCACTCAAGGAGCTCGAGTTCGACCACCGCACCGGCAAGGTTGCGGACGACGACTACCGCAAGCTCGTCGGCCCGTTGAGGCGTCGCGCCGCGGAAACGCTGCGTGCACTCGACTTACGCGCCCCTGCGGCGGCGCAGCCGCCTGCCCGCGGCAGCGGACCAGGAGAGGGGGTCCGGGGGAACCGGGAGGTTCCCCCGGCGACCGGGCACATGCCACATGGCTAGCTGCGCGAACTGCGGCGCGAAGCTGGCGAAGGCGAGCCGCTACTGCCCGCAGTGCGGCCACCCCGCGGCGACCGGCGAGACGAAGGTGATGGAGCTGCCGCCCGACGAGACCGGGCTGGTTCCCGTGCAGTACGTGCGCGCCGAGCCGCGTTACTACGGCATCACGCCCACCACGCTCGTGCTCGTCCTCGGCGGCGCTGCACTGACGCTCGCAGTCGTGCTGTTTGCGCTCGGTCTCTGGCCGTTCGGGCTGATTGCACTCGGCGCCAGCGTTCTGCTTGTCCTCGTCTTTCTCGAGGCTGCCCGTCGCAAGCCGGACGGTACCGTCGCCCGCTCCACGGCCGAGGCACTGGACGGCTTTCGCGCCCGGGCCGGCGTTGCCGCGGACTCGCTGGCGACACGCGGCCGAGCGGCTCGCCGACTGCTGGCTCTGCGGCGCGAGCTGCAGCGAATGGGCTTGCTACGGGCCAGACTTCTGTTCGAGCTCGGAGATGCGGTGTACCGTAGGGGCGATCAAGGGACCGAAAGGGGCCCGCGGGCAGGTACGGGAGCTGGACGAGCTCGCGGCGCTGAGGGAGGCCGAGATGGAGGCAGTCATGGCGCAAACCCAGGAACGGCTCGACCGGCGCAGGCTGGAGGTTCAGCCCACCGAGATGGTCGAGCTGCCCCATCAGCCCGCCCAACCCGGCGAAGACAGCCCTGGCGCCCCGGCGGTCATCCCCGAGCCCTATCCGCCGCCCGACGAGGGGAATCCGCCCGAGCCGGCGATCATGCCGGAGCCGGGGCCGCTGGCCCCTGAGGAGCCCGAGGAGGGGCGCACAGGCGCCTGAGGCGCCGTTCTCGCGGCAGGGACGCCAGGAGCCCCGCCGAACCTTCGGCTCATGGCCCGCAGACTGGCTCTCGTCCTCATTGCCGGGCTCGTTCTGGCTGCCCCGGCGGCAGGCGACAACAGGGACAAGCTCGGCGCGGTCCAGGCGCGCATCGCCGCAGCACGCGCCAAGGAGGCCCGGCTGACGAGGCAAATCTCGGATGTCACGACTCAAATCCGTTCGCTCGAGCGGAAGGTCGGGGACGTTTCGCAGAAGCTTTCGATCCTCGAGCGTGACCTGGCGCTGCACCAGCGGCGGCTCGACCGGCTCAACGAGCTGTTCAACTTCGAGACCGAGCGTCTCAACTTCCTGAGACGTCAGTACGCAAGCGTCTTACGCCAGCTCAACCTACGCATGATCGACATCTACGAGACGCGTGATCCCACACTCGTGGAGGTGATTCTCGCGTCGAAGTCGTTCCAGGACGTGCTCGACCAGATTCAGTACCTCGAGGCGATTGCGCGGCAGGACAAACGCATCGCAGCTGCGGTCGCCGGTGCGCGCGACGAGGTCCACGTGGCCCGCGAGCGCACAAAGAAGATCCGCAGCCGCGTGCACTCCGAGACGCAGGTCGTAGCCGTGCGGACCCAGCAACAGCGTGACGCGAAGAATCAGCTGCTGGCGAGCAAGGGATCGCTCGCGGGCAAGCGACAGCGGCAGAAAGGGCAGCTCGCAACGACGCGCGAACAGGAGAAGGCTTTCATCGCCGAGGCGAATGCGCTCGCTGCCGCGGACGCGCAGGTCCGTGGGCAGCTCGCGGCGACACAAGGCGCGGGCGATACGACGCCTTCGTCGTCGGGCCTGATCTGGCCCCTGAGCGGCCCGGTAACCAGTCCGTACGGTTACCGCTGGGGTCGGCTTCACGCAGGCATCGACATCGCGGCGCCGTCCGGGACACCCATCCACGCCGCAGCGGGCGGCAGCGTCGTACTCGCTGCCTGGACCGGGGGCTACGGCAACTACACCTGCATCGACCACGGCGGCGGTATGGCGACGTGCTATGCACACCAGTCGGCCTACGCTGTTTCGGCCGGCACGCAAGTTGGGCAGGGCCAGGTGATCGGCTACGTCGGGAACACGGGCCACAGTTTCGGAGCCCACCTGCACTTCGAGGTCCGGATCAACGGGAATCCCGTGGATCCCCTGGGTTACCTCTAGCCGTACCTAGATTCCCAAGTCGTACGTTTCCCCTTTGTAATTCGTACCCGGCGGAAGTTCGAGGACAGGGTCGTGCCGTGGTACGGACAGGTCGTCTCCCGACGACGCCGGCCGCTCCCCCCGGGGCGGCCGGTTGTTTTCGGCGCCGATGTTGCCGGAGGTAGAAGGAGCACGCTCGTACAGATGGTGAATTGCGGGGCGGCGTGAGCCGCTCCCTTTCATCCGATCAGGCCGAACGTCTGGGCGAGTAGGAAGATGTTCAGTCCGGAGATGATCGCGGCGACCACGACCGCTGCCACAATCGTCAGGCGATGGTTCACCAGCACGCCCATGATGTCGCGACGGCTCGTGAACATCACCAACGGGATCAGCGCGAACGGGATCCCGAAGGAGAGGATGACCTGACTGATCACGAGCGTCCGCGACGGGTCGAGGCCGATCGCGATCACGATGAATGCCGGAATCATTGTCACGAGCCGGCGAACGAACAGCGGGATCTGCCGCTGGATGAAGCCCTGCATGACAACCTGGCCGGACATCGTCCCGACCGTCGAGCTCGATAGCCCGGACGCAGTCAGCGCCAGTGCGAAGAGCACGCTCGACGCGCCCCCGAGGAGCGGCTCGAGCGTTCGGTGAGCTCCTTCGAGGGAGGCGATGTCGTTGAGCCCGCTCCCGTAGAAGACAGTCGCCGCGATGACGAGCATCGCCATGTTGATCAGGCCGGCGATCACCATCGCGATGAGGACGTCGATGCGCGTGTACCTGTAGAGCGTCTTCGCCTCCTCGTCGTTCCGAGGGACGATCCGGTGCTGGGTGAGCGCGGAATGCAGGTAGATCACGTGCGGCATGACCGTCGCGCCGAGGATCCCTACGGCCAGCAAGACCGACTCGTTGCCGGCGAAGTCGGGGACGACCGCGTGCTTCGCGACTTCGCCCAGCGGCGGATGCGCGAACCAGAGCTCACCGAGGTAGCAGACTCCGATCACCGCAACGAATGCTGTGATCACTGCTTCGAGAGGACGGAACCCGTACCGCTGGAGCCCGAGAATCAGAAACGTGATCACGCCCGTGATCACCGCCGCCGGGAAGAGCGGAATGTGCAGCAGCAGCTTGATCCCGACCGCCGCGCCGAGGAACTCGGCCAGGTCGGTCGCCATCGCGATCAGCTCGGCCTGGACCCAGAGACCGATCGAGGTCCGGCGGGAGAAGCGCTCCCGGCAGACCTCGGGGAGGTTCCGGCCCGTGGCGATCCCGAGCTTGGCCGACAACGTCTGGATCAGCATCGCCATCAGGTTCGAGGCGACGATCACCCAGACGAGCGTGAAGCCGAACTTGGATCCGCCGGCGATGTTCGTCGCGAAGTTGCCCGGGTCCACGTAGGCCACGCAGGCGATGAAGGCAGGGCCGAGGAAGGGCAGGAGCCCCCAGCGCGACTTCCCCTGGAGCACGCGCTCGCCTGCCCCAGGCAGTCGCGGGCTCTCCTCTGCGCGGGTCGACGTCATCCCTGCTGGGAAGTTTAGCCTTGTCTAAGTTTCTCGGCGCAGGACGTGCAGGTCAGGCAGATTGCGGTAGCGCTCCTGGAGGTCGAACCCGTAGCCGACGAACAGCTCGTCGGGCACCGTGAAGCCGACGTAGCGAACCGGCACGTCCTCCACGAGGCGGCGATAGGGACGGTCGAGGAGTGTCACCGCGGCGAGCGAGGCGGGGTCGCGGAGCGCGAGCGTCTTGCAGAGGTAGTTGAGCGTCAGGCCCGTGTCGATGACGTCCTCGACGATCAGGACGTGGCGGCCCGCGATTTCCGCGTCCAGATCCTTCAGCAGTCTGATGCGGGCATGCCCACCCTGGTCGGCGCCGGCCGCGTAGCTCGCAAGCTCGATGAAGTCGACCTCATGGTGGATCCCGAGCGCCCGCGACAGGTCGGCGACGAAGACGATGCTCGCTTTGAGCGGTGCGACGAGCAGCGGCTCGCGGCCTTCGTAGTCACGGGAGATCTCGCGCCCGAGCTCGCGGACGCGTGTCCGCAGCTCCTCGCTCGTGAGGTAGACGTCGCCGAGCCGGGACTCGGGAGCTACGACGCGAGCTCGAGGTGGTATCGCTCCGCCAGGCGCTCGATGTCGCGCTTGTAGAAGAGCTTCACGCGCACCTCGGGATAGCGCTCGCGCAGCTTCCTCAGTTTGCGGTTCTTCCGCGTCACGAGCGACTGCTTCATCACCGTGACCTCCACGTACAGGTCCTGCTCAGGCAGATAGAAGTCGGGCTTGAAGGCCTCGACGATGCGGCCGTCCTCGTCTTCCTCGAGGACGAAAGTCTTCGGCTCGTACTCCCAGGGCACACCGTAGTAGTCCAGGACCTTGGCGCATTCGAGCTCTGCCTTGTTTGCGAAGCGGGGAGGTTCCTGGCCTCGATATGCCTGGAAATCAGGCGTTTCCAGTATCACCTGGATTCAGAATAGCAACCGGTCCGGACGCCGAAAATGCTGGCGCATTTTCGGCGGTGGGTGGAAAGGCCTTCGCTTCGCTCGGAGATTGGGGAGGCGGCCTTCGGCCGCCTAGACTTTCCACATGGCGACGCGTGACGGCACGTTCACGATCGTCCAGATCTCGGATCTGCACTGCGGCACGGAGTTCTTTCTGCCGAACCTCCTCGAGCGCGCGATCACGGAGGTCAACGACCTCCAGCCGGACATCGTCGTCTGCTCCGGCGACCTGACGACGTTCGGCTTCAAGGAGGAGTACGCGCTCGCAAAGGGGTACATCGACACGATCGAGTGCAAGGCGGTCGTCATCATCCCGGGCAACCACGACTCGCGCAACGTCGGCTACGTCCACTTCGAGGATCTCTTCGGCGACCGAAGCTCGGTGCTGCACAAAGACGGCGTCACGATCGTCGCCGTCGACTCCACCGAGCCGGATCT
>JALYST010000257.1 GCA_030854665.1 Actinomycetota bacterium | reverse complement strand
TTGGCAAAGCGACGGCGGATCTGATCGACAACGTCGACGACCGGGCCACACGTCCGGCTGGAGCAGTAGCGCGGGGTCGCGAAGGTCACGACGAAGGGGACGTGCGCCCGCAACGACTCGGCGATCGCGTAATACGTCCCCGGCTCATTGACGCGCACGTGTGCGACGTACACCGACGGAGCGTCCCCGACCTCTGAGACGCCCGCCACGCCGACGGGCTCGAGCCGGGCGACCGTTTCCGGAAACGGCTTGGAGGCAAGCGAGCGCGCAATCCAGAACCGCGCCCGCGGCGGGGCGATCAGTTTGCCGCGGTTGTCGACCACGAGAAACGAGATACGCAGATCTCCGGGGGAATAGTCACGTGTCCCCGGGATCAAGGCGACCCTCTGCCCCGACTGTTTCCAGAGTGCCTCCAGCGACCCTGGAGTCGGCGCGCCTCGCTCCGAAGGGCTCGTCGAAGAGCCACAGCCTGCCGCCAACGCAGCTAGCGCAGCGACCGCGAGCAAAGCGCGCACGGGTTCACTCTAGACCTCCGCGCCGTCGTGCGGCCCTACGGGGAAGAACTGCAGCGCCGGCAGCAAAGCGGTCGCAATGAGGATCGCGAAGACCGCGAAATAGATCAATCGGGCTCTGGACATGTGGTCACCTCCTCTCAAAAGATGGGTTAGAAGCGGACGTCTTGCAGGGCGTCGGCCGCCTGGCGGTACAGCCGGGCAGCGGCCCGATCGTCACCGCGACGAGCGGCGAGGTCGCCCTGGGCGACCCACGCTGACGCACGGTGGCTCCCGGACGAGAGCTGGTCGTACGCGCGCTCTCCGGCCTGGAAGGCCTCATCGGCCTCGTCGAGCCGGTCCTGCTCGAGCAAGGCTCGGCCCAGCACGAGCTGGGCGTTGCCGACTTCACCGATCTCGTCAACTCGGTTTCCGAGCAACTGGAGCGCATATCGCGCCTGCTCCTCGGCGAGCTTGATCTCGCCGGTGCGCAGGTGAACCTGGGCGATGCCGTTGACCGCGTGTGCGGCCTCCGCGTCGTTTCCGACTTCGAGGGCGATGCGGACTGCGTCCTTTAGGAGCTCCACGGCTTCCTCTGGATGGCCGAGGAGGAAGTTGATCCCGCCGAGATTGTTGAGCAGGCGGCCGAGGTTGCCGCGGTCCGAGAGCTCTTCGTACGCAGCCTTGGCGCGCTCGGCGTAGGAACGCGCGAGCACCCAGTGCCCCTCGCGGTCGGCGATGATCGACGCCTGGAAGTAGACGTCGGCCGCCGTGCGCTTGTCGTTCAGACCCTCGGCCAGCTCGAGTGCGCGTTCGACGTCCTCGCGCGCAGCCTCGAGATCGCGGCGTCGCCGATAACACCGCGAGCGCCACGCGAGAACGTTCGAGCGCAGCTGATCCGACGGAATCTCTGAGCGTTCTGCCAGCTTGAGCGCCTCGTCGAACAGGCCGATTGCCGTCTGGATGCTGTTGAGCTTGTAGCGGGCAACGCCCAGTCGAAAGAGCACGTCTGCACGCTCGACGTCCGAGAAAGACGAGCCCTCGCAGAGCGCGCGCGCCCGCTCGAGCAGTGCGATCGCCTCGCGGACCTCGCCGCGGCGCATCCGCACAGTCGCTTCACCGGAGAGCGCACGCGCCTCGAGCTCCTGCATGCCCGTGGCCAGCACCGCCGACCGGATGCCCTCGAACTCCTCGAGCGCCTCGTCGTTACGGCGCGCCTCGAGCAGGGCCTCTGCGCGCGCGAGTGCGGCATCGACACGGCCACGCTCGTCGGCCGAGACACCGTTGGCCAGGAAGCTTGCGTCGACGCCGAGCCGCTGTGCGAGCCAGTCGATCGTCTCGCGAGTGGGACGCGTCTTGCCGCGCTCGATCTGGCTCACGTACTCCTTCGAGAACCGATCGCCGGCGAGGTCTGTCTGCGTCATCGAGGCGGCGATGCGGAGCTGGCGCAGGCGCTCGCCGAGTCTCAGCCCGGCCTGAGCGGCAGAGGCCTTTTGCTGCTGACGGATGGCGGTCGAGTCAGACACTTGCGGCTAAGTAGACGACATACTTCACAAAACTTCAACCTGTCCCTTTGGGCATCCCCCAAAAAGGTCATGCTAGGGCCGAAAACCTGTCAAGTAAGCCTAACTCAAATCACTTGACCTAGCTACTTGACATGCCCTGAGAAGCCTCCTAAAGTGAGGCCAGCTTGCATCCGAGCCAGACGCCAGGGTCGGCTGCAGGAGGCGCTTCACCAAGGTGGGATCCGCAAGGGGCGTGGCTGGGCCGCAGAGCCAAGTCCCGGGGAGACCGCCACACAGGGCGGAGTCGCCTAACAGGAATCGACCCCCGGAGCCGCAGCCGGGGGTCTTCCTCCTTTTCAGGTTTCTTCCTAGGCGCCGA
>JALYST010000246.1 GCA_030854665.1 Actinomycetota bacterium | reverse complement strand
GTTCCGCCTTGTGCCCTCGCGGTCGCAAGCGCGACCGGTCTCGCCAGCGACCGGCTCGGTCCCCGTCATCTCATCTTCATGCTCCCGGTCTGGATCGCGCTCGTCGCGGCTGGGGCAAATCAGGTCGCAGCGCTCCTGCCGGCGAGAGCCCACATCGTTGCCCTCGCCGCGATCGCCGCCGCCGCGGCACTCGCACCGAGCGCCGTCTCCGAACCACGCACGATTCCGACCGGAGCGGTCCGAGCCGTCGCAGAGCCCGCAGCGTGGCTCGCAACTCAACTCGCTCGCGGCGACGTGTTGTATCCCTACTCGCCCGTCTTCCTCGCCGCACTTCCCACCGCGAAGGATGCACGCGCGTACTCGCGCGAGCCCGTAGCGCTTTCCCGCGCCGTCGCGCGCACGGGTGCGACGCGCACGGTCTTCATGTCGATCCCGCTGCACGAACCGGTCGACGGGAACGCGTTGCGAAGTGCAGGAGTCCGGTTCCGCGCGTTCCCGGCGTGGCTCATCCTCGAGTCACGCGGTCCGTTCGCGAACGGCACGAGCGCGCTCGAATCGGCAACAGAGGTCCTACGTAGGGCGGCTCCGCTAGTAACGGAGCCCGATGCGCACACCTATCTGGAGCAGATTCGCGGCACGGCGTGTGCCGCGCTCGTCCGACTCGGCTCTGCCTGTTAGCCGGCCGCGACCTCGACGGGCGGGGCGTCCCCCCAAAGCTCTTCAAGCCGGTAGTAGGCACGTGACTCGGGCGTAAAGATGTGAAGCACGACGTCGAGGTAGTCCGCGACGATCCAGGAGGCTTCGCTCTGCCCGTCCACCGAGCTCGGCAGGAGCCGCACGTCGTGCTTCATGCCGCTGTGGACCTCGTTGTAGATGGCCGCGGTCTGCCGGGAGTTCTGTCCGGTGCAGACGACGAAGTAGTCCGTGTAGGAGCAGGCGGGCCGCATGTCGAGGATGACCACGTCCTGTGCCAGCTTTTCCTGGGCCAGGCTGGCGATGCGGCGGGCTTGTTCGAGAGACGTCAGTGTGGCTTCAGCTCCGTTCGATTACGGCGAAGTGTAGCCGCCGTTCTAGCTTTCTCGGTAGAGCCCGAGGGACTCGATCAGCTCGGCCACGGCCGTCGGCACGAGCCCTTCGATCGACTCGCCGCGGCCGACGCGGTCACGGATCTCGCGCGAGGAGATCGGAACCGGCTCGATCTCGAACAGCTCGACGCGGTCCGGCCGCGACAGCTGCTGCAAGACCGCGTCCAGGCGCGCGCGCGGATAGCCCGGTCGCGTCGCCACGCCGATCCGAGTTTGGGCGAGCACGCCCTCCGGGTCCTTCCAGGTGAGGAAGTCGGCGAACTGGTCGGCGCCGATCAGGAACAACGGCTCGCTCCAACGCCCCGCGCGGAGCATGTCCACCGTGCGTTCGTACGGATCGGGCTCGACCTTGTACTCCGGAAAGGCAGCCTGCGCGAGCTTCAGCCGCGTCTCGGCGGCGAGTTGGACCTCCTTGTGACCGGGCCGCTCGGCCACGAGCACGGCCAGGTCGTCGAGGTCGAAGTGCTCCCGAGCTGCGCGCGCCAGCGCGAGGTGCCCGTTGTGCGGTGGGTTGAAGGTGCCGCCGAGCAATCCGGTCACTGGACTTCCATCACCTCGCCGTCGACTTCGACCTCGTCGCCTCTCCGCGCGCCGGCTGCCTCGAGCGCCGCCGCCAGTTCCTCCTGATCCGTGGGCACTTCACCGGAAATGCGAAAGCCGCGATCCGTGCGGAGAACCCTGAAACGACGGCCTCCGGGCCGCGGCCGGTAGACGAGGAAGTCGACGAGGCCGTCCTCGGACGGAACAGTCAGAGCCTGCGGTCCGCAGAGCTCGAACAGCGCCCGCCGGAGCTCCTCGATGCCCGCTCCGGTCGCGCAGGAGACCTGGAAGATCCGCACAATGCGTTCGTCCTCCACGTCGAAGGTCGGCGGGTCCGCGCGCAGATCGATCTTGTTCAGGACGATCGCCTGCGGCCGGGTCTCGAGCCCTGCACCGTACGCCGCCAGTTCGCGGTCGATGGTGGCGAAGCGCTCGGCAGCGTCGTCCTCGGACGAGTCGATCACGTGCAGCAGCAGATTCGCGCGCTCGAGATGCGCGAGGAACTCGTGTCCGAGCCCGACCCCCTCGCTGGCGCCTTCGATCAGCCCGGGCACATCGGCCACCGTGAGCTGCCGCGACGCGTCGGGAGCGTCAACCGTTCCGAGGATGGGCGCGAGTGTCGTGAACGGATACTCCGCGACCTTCGGCTTCGCGTTCGAGATCCTGGTGAGAAGTGAGGACTTGCCGGCGTTGGGGAGCCCGACCAGCGCCGCGTCCGCGAGCAGCTTGAGGCGCAGGTCGAACGTCGCCTCCTCGCCGGGAAGGCCGGTCTCCGCGAAGCGCGGCGCGCGGCGGGTCGGCGACGCAAAGCGTTTGTTCCCGCGACCGGGGATGCCGCCACGTGCTGCAATCATCCGCGCTCCCGGCGCAGCGAGATCCGCGATCAGCTGTTCATCCTCGTCGAGCACCTGTGTCCCGATGGGGACACGAAGCTCGATCGACTCGCCCGTCGCCCCGTGCTTCAGCGCGCCGCGGCCGGGCTCACCGCTGCCTGCCTTGTAGCGTCGCTTCACACGAAAGGCGGACAAGTCGCGCAGATCCGGGTCCGCGACGAGGACGACGTCGCCCCCCGGTCCGCCGTCGCCACCGTCCGGACCGCCCTTGGGTACGTGCTTCTCGCGGCGGAAGTGCAAGCTCCCGTCGCCACCGCGACCCGCCTGGACGTTGATCTGAGCTCGATCGTGGAACACACTCCAACGCTAGCGGCCACGGGCGTAAATCACGTCTCTACACTCCAAGCGACGGGGAAAGGCCGCAATGGACCACGTCGCGCTCTACGACAGCCGGCCCGACCAGGAGAGCCACGGGCGCATCGCGCAGTTCTTCTTCACCGAGGCGACACCGGGCCTACTCGCGATTCCGCCGGGCGTCTGGCATGCCGACCAGAACTGGGGCCAGACGGATGCGCGCATCGTCAGCTTTCCGCCGCGACCGTACGACCATGCGGACCCGGACAAATTCCGGATCGACCCCCACTCGGACGTGATCCCGTTCGACTGGGAACTACGTGGCGGTTAGGAGCTGCGCCCCTGCCAGTGATGCTGTCGAGCTTCTGGGTCGCGAGCACCAAGCCAGAGGCCGCACTCGACCGCAGCAAGGCTGGTTTGCCTTGCTAAGGGCGAGGGTGGACTCTGGCGCCGCGTGTGGGCCAGAAGCCGACGTGCATTGCTGGTAGGGGCGCCTAGTCGCCGACTTCGATGAAGCGGCGCTCGCCGCTCTGGCGAAACGCGACCGTGCCGGGGCGTGTTGCGAAGATCGTGTCGTCGCGCCCGATGCCCGTACCGGTACCCGGCCGGAACTTCGTTCCGCGCTGACGTACGAGGATCATCCCGGCCTTGACTTCCTGGCCGGAGAAGATCTTCACGCCGAGCATCTTCGGGTTCGAGTCGCGCCCGTTGCGCGACGAGCCGAGTCCCTTTTTGTGAGCCATCTAGTTCTTCTCCTGCTTCGCGGCGAGAGCGGATTCTAGAGCCGCGATCGCGCCTTTTCGATTTGCGTTCTTCTTCTCGAACTTCAATGTCGCCTCAAGCTGCTCGACCCTCCACCGCCTCGACTTTTCGGCGATGTCCGCAACCGTGTAGTCCTCGTAGCCGCGAGGCGGCTGGGCGGGGGCGGGTGGCGCAGCTGTCGGGGCGGGTGCTGCAGCTGCCTTCGGCTCGGGCTTCGCCTTCGGCGCCGGTGCTTCCTTCTCGGCGGCGGGGGAGGCTGTGGCCGCAGGTCGTTTCGCGGCGCCTCCGATCGATTCGATCTCGATCTGCGAAAGATGCGCCCGGAAACCGGTCTGCTTCCTGTAGCCGGACTTCGGGCGCCGCTTGCCAATGCGGATCTTGTCGCCGAGAACGTGGCCGACCACCTTCGCGGTCACCTGGGTCCTGGGCGAGAGCGTCCCGTCGCCGTCGCCGCCGAGGAAGAGGACGACCGGGTTGAACGTCTTCCCCTCGTCCGTCTTCAACCGGTCGACAAGCAGCCGCTCGCCCTCGCGGACGCGGTACTGCTTCCCGCCGACCGAGATGATCGCGTATGAGGTCTTGGTGGCAGCCATGGCGTGAAAATGCGGGCCTTCAGCCCGCGAGCGCGGGAAGTGTAGCGGAGGCTAGACGTCGTCCCACTGGGACATGGGCACGTATTCCCAGTCGGAAGCCTTCTCTTGCCCGGAGCCCGAAGGCTTCTCTTCCTTCGGGACGGCGGAGGTCTCCTGCTCGGCGATCAGAGGCTCCTCCTCGGACGTCCCATCCAACGGGCTGCTTCCCCCGCCGACCGCGGCGGCCGTCTTCTTCTTACGGCCCCGTCCGCCCCTCGTTCCCCTGCGCGTCTTCTTCTTCGGCCTGGGAGGCTCCGTGCCGTCTCCGGCGGGCTGGTCCGGGGACTCGTCCGGTTCGCCCAAATCCGGGTCAGGCACGTGGATCCTGGCGGCAGCAGGCGGCGCAACGTCCTCCGGCTCGCCGGTGCCGTTTCCGCTCGCAGCAGGTGCCGCGGCCGTCTTCTTCTTGCGGCCACGGCCGCCGCGTGAGCCTCGGCGCGTCTTTTTCTTTGGCGCGACCGCAGGCGCAACGTCCGCCGTGGAGACGGCCTCCTCTTCAGACTCGCCCGCCTCGGGCTCGTCGGCTTCGAGCTCGTCTGGTTCCTCATCCTCTTCGTCGAGCTCGGGATCGTCGAGCTCCGCCGTCTTGGCCGTGGTAGCCGAAGTTGCGGTCCGCCGCGTGGGCTTCTCCGCCTCGCTCTCGGCGGTGATCGGCTCGTCGCCCGCCACCGCCTGGCTGATCAGCGTGGCGTACGCGGCGCCGTCGAGCACGCGCTCGACCTGCACGTCGACCTTCTTGCCGACCTGCTTCGCCGCATTCCCGACGGAGACATCGAGTCCGTCCACCTTCCCGACACCCGCGGCGGCATCGTGCAGCCCGACCTCGACGAGCTTCAGCTCGATCTTGGCGCCTTCCGCGACGGGGGCCGCCGGTGCGAGCTCCTCGCGCTTCCCTTCGGCGACCACGAGGAAGTGATCGAGATGCGTGTCCTCTTTCGGCTGCAGGTAGAAGCGGCGCCGTGTCTGCTTCTCCAGCTCCTGCAGGCGTGCGGCCCCCGGGCCGATGAGGATGGAGGCGATCTTCGCAGCGACCTCCACTCGGTAGGCCTGGTGGCGTGACGCGCCGGCGAGTGCGCGGAGCCGGCGCTCGATCTCGACCGCAGCAGAAGTTTCCGACAGGACGATGCCGTCGCCGCCGCAGGTCGGACACTTCTTGGTCATGATCTCGCGTGGGCCGTCGGTGACGTTCTGGCGCGTCATCTCGACCAGGCCGAGCGGCGAGATCTCGACCACGTACGTCTTCGTCCGGTCGCGCTCGAGCTCCGTGCGCAGCGCGCCTTCGACTGTGGCGCGGTTCTTCGGGTTGGCCATGTCGATGAAGTCGATGACGATGATGCCGCCGATGTCGCGTAGGCGCAGCTGGCGAACGACCTCCTTCACCGCTTCGAGATTGTTCTTCGTGATCGTGTCCTCGAGCCGCGCCCCCGACGATTTCGAGCGGGAGCCGACGAAGCGACCCGTGTTGACGTCGATGACCGTGAACGCCTCGGCGTAGTCGAAGATGAGATAGCCGCCCGACGGCAGATCCACCCGTCGGCTCAGGGTGGACTTGATCTCCGCGTCGACCCCGTAGGCCTCCATCAGCGGCGGCTTGTCCTTGTAGCGGACGACGCGCTCGACCATGTGCGGCGACGTCTTCTTCAGGTAGCCGACGATGCGTTTGTACGCCCGGTCCTCGTCGACCAGCGCACGTTCGAAGTTCTCGGTGAAGAGGTCGCGCGTGACGCGAAGCGGCAGCTCGGCCTCCTGATAGAGCAGCGTCGGCGCCTTCGACTTCTTGGCCCGCGCGTCGATCGACTTCCACAGCTTCTGCAGGAAGAGAAGGTCGCGCTCGATGTCCTCGGCGGACGCACCCTCTGCGGCGGTGCGAACGATCACGCCGCCACCTCTGAGGTCGAGCGCCTTGAGCACGTCCTTGAGGCGTGAGCGTTCCTCGTCGTCGAGACGACGCGAGACGCCGAAACCGTCGCCGTTGGGCTGGTACACGACGAAGCGGCCGGGCAGCGAGATCTCCGTCGTGAGCCGCGCGCCCTTCGTCTTCATCGGGTCCTTGACAGCCTGCACCATGATCGTCTGGCCGCGGCTGATCAAATCCTGGATCTTCTTGCCATGTCTCGCCTTGCCTTCGAGCTCGGGCGTGACGATCTCGTCCACGTAGAGAAAGCCGTTCTTCTCCAGGCCGATCTCGATGAACGCGGCCTCCATTCCCGGCAGGACGTTGTCGACCGTGCCGAGATAGATGTCGCCGGCGATCGACCGGCGCTCTGGACGCTCCAGATACACCTCCGCGACCCGATCGTCCTCCAAAACAGCGACTCGTTGCTCGCCGACGTCGACGGACACCAGCAGCTCGCGCTTCGCCTGTGGAAGCGGTGCCCGGCGCGGCGGCTCGCGGCGACGACGCTGTTGCGGGCGCTCGCGCTCACGCCGTTGCGCGGAGGGCTTCCGTTCGGTCCGCGGTGCCCTCGCTGCCGTCGTTGCCTGCTGCGCGGACTCGGCCTTGCCCTCGGCCGTCGTCGCCGTCGCCGTCTTCTTTGAGCGGCCGCGTCCGCCGCGGCTACCGCGACGACGGCTCGGTCCGGTACTGCTCGATTGTCCCGCTTCGTCGGCGGGCTCGGGGCTTACAGGTTCAGGTGCTTTTGCCGGAGCGGCAGCCTCGCTGGGCGCCATCTCCTTGGACTTTCTGGATCGAAACCAGCGCAAGAAAAATCTCCTTCGTGCGCGCGCGCTGCAGCAACGCCGGCTAGAACGGCGGCGCGGAGCGTGCGCGGCAGGTTGTGGGCGATGGAAAACATCTACCCACAGGGTACCAACGAGCCTCGACGGACCTCCGGAGCCTTCCGCGCGCTCAAAACGGAGACATTTCGCCCCGCTGCGAGCTTGCCGCGGCGGTTGCCCGAACCATGGCTCGAGACGCCGTCCGGCCCAGGTCCTAGGGTTCTCGCCAGATCAGCGCGCGCCGAGAAATCATCATGGCTCGCGCGAAGCGCGAGGCGGATTTCTCGGCGTTAAAGGAGGTGGACCTCGAGTGACCGGACAACGCGAAGCGCACGAATTACTTTTGATCGAGGAAGCGGATGCCTGGTTCGAATATCTGGAGGCGACTCGAGGCCAGTCCGTTCTACGCTACAAGGAGGTCGAGCCCTGGGCCTGGGCCCGGCTCTCCCAGCGACTGCGCGCGATCAAGACGCGCCGGGCCAAGCTGAGGCCAGCGGCCGAGGCCGCCTGAGGCTTACTGGCGTGCGCGGGAGCGCACGTGGATCGACAGCAGGATCCCGACCGCGATCAGGTTCGCGATCATCGACGAGCCGCCCACGCTGACGAACGGAAGCGGGATGCCGGTGATCGGAGCGATGCCCATCGTCATGCCGACGTTCACGAAGATCTGAAACAGCAACGCGAACACGAGCCCGCCCGCGACAATCGCGGAGAACGGCTCTCGCGCGAGCGTCACGATCCGTAAGCCGCGCCAGACCACGAGCAGATAGAGCATCAGGAGCAAGGAGGCGCCGACGAAGCCCCGCTCCTCCGCGAGGGAGGCGAAGACGAAGTCGGTGTGGTGCTCGGGCAAGAAGTTCAGCGTGGTCTGCGTCGCGTTGTCGACGCCGCGGCCGCGCAGCTGTCCGGCACCGATCGCGTTCTTCGACTGCGTGATGTTGTACGTCGTCCCGCCCGGATCCTGGTCGGGATTGAGGAAGCTCGTGAGCCGCTGCTGCTGGTAGCCCTTCAAGACCGGGAGACCGGCAGCGGGAAGCGCGCCGAGAACCAGGACCGCGAGGGCCGCCACGCTCGCCGCAACTGCGGCGATGTGTGTCCAGGGAGTTCCGGCAACGAAGAGCACCGCGCCGACGGCGGCGCAATAGACGAGTGCCGAGCCGAAGTCGGGCTGCAGGAAGACGAGGAAGATGGGTATCGACGCAAGCCCGAGCGCCGTGAGTGTCGTGCGAACCTCGTGGAGGCGCCTCGATCGCTCGGCAAGAAAACCAGCAAGCGCGAGTACGAACAAGACCTTGCCGAACTCGGATGGCTGAAAGCGGAAGAACCCCAGATCGAGCCAGCGCTTGGAGCCGCGAATCGGGCCCGCGAGGAACACGATCGCGATCATGAACGCGGTGCCGCCGAAGATCACACGCCAGCGCGTCCGGTACTGGTCTGCATCGATGAGCGTCGCGACCAGCAGCCCGACCGTCCCGATGACGACGAAGGCCACCTGACGCGAAAGGTAGTAGCCCTGGTCACCGGCGATGTCGTGACGCGTGATCCCCGCGATCGCCCAGAGGCCGTAGCCGACGAGCGCCGCGACCGTGCTGATCAGGACCCAGTCCAGGCGCCGGACGAAGGAGGCGACCTCGGCTGCCTCGCGCCGGCGGGCGCGGGCTGCTGCGCGAGAGTTGGAGACGTAGTCGACCATCAGTCGCTGTGGATCGGTCCGGTCTGGGTCGCCTGCTTGCCGAAGAAGGACTCGAAGACCCTGAGCGCGGCCGGCGCCGCGGCGTCCCCGCCGTGGCCACCGTTCTCGATCAGGGCACAGACGACGAGGTCGGGCGAGTCCGAGGGCCCGTAACCGCACCACCAGGACTGGTTGAAGATCCGCGCAATGCCGTCGCCGGGGTCGATCGACTTCTCGGCCGTCCCGGTCTTGCCGGAGATCGAAATCGGAAAGCCGCCGAAGATGGAGGCCGACGTCCCGAATGAGTAGTGAGTGGCCTGGTAGAGACCCTGACGGACAACGCCGAGGGCCTGCGCGTCGACGTTCGTCGCCTCGGGCGCGGGCGCCGGTGGGGTTGGAACAGCCCTGCCGGGATTGTGGTTCGAGGAAGGCTGCTCGACGTCGAGCAGGATGTGCGGAGTGACGAGCTTGCCTCCATTCGCGATCATCGCGTAGAAGCGCGCCATCTGCATCGGCGTCGCGAGCAAGTCCTTCTGCCCGATCGCGAGCTGAATGGAGTCTCCCGGCTTCCAGAGGCTGTCGATCTGCCAGTGCCCTGGGTCAGTCTTCTTCGTGTACGTCTTCTTACGCCAATCGGGCGTAGGCAGCAGACCACTGCGCTCCGAAGCCAGATCGATCCCGGTCCTCTTGCCGAAGCCGAACCGGCTCGCCCACGCCTGCAGGCGCGGCCCCCGGTCGGCCGGCATCCCGTAGAAGCGATAGCCGACTTGGTAGAAGTAGGTGTCGCACGACTTCGCCAGCGCCGTGGGCAAGCTCATCGCCTCGTCGACGAACGGATCCCAGTTCTTGAAGATCTGACCGTTCTTCTCGTATGAGCCCGTGCACGCCAGGGACTCGAACGGTTGCAGGATGTGCTCCTGCATCGCGGCGATCGCGGTGACGGGCTTGAACGTCGAGCCCGGCGGATACGCGGCGTCGATCCCACGGTTGAGCGCGGGATAATTCATCGCCTTCGCCGTGCGTGAGGTGAGACCCGCGGCATCGAGTGCCCGCTGGCGCACCCGACCGACATAGAGCGAGGGCGGATACGTCGGGAACGACGCGAGCGCGCGAATCGCGCCGTCGTGCGGGTCGAGTGCGACGATCGCGCCGCCGTTCGAGAACCAGCAGCCGTAACACCTCGAGTTGCGAGCGCGGTCGATGCCGTACCGCAGCGCGCCCTCCGCCGCTTTCTGCAAGTTCACGTCGAGCGTCAGGCGGACTGCATTGCCGGGATGCGCCGGCACCTTGGGCGTCCTCGGGCTGATCGGCCTCCCCAGCGAGTCGACCCGTAACTGCGACAGTCCCGCCGTCCCACGCAGGTACCGGTCGTAGTACGACTCGATCCCCGTTTGGCCGATCGTGTCTCCGCCCCGGTAGCCCTGGCCGCGGAGAGCCGCCACCTGCTCCTTCGAGATCTCGCTGACGTAGCCGAGCGCATGCGCGGCGAGCTCCCGGTTCGGGTAGTAGCGCAGGTACGCGGGCACGACCTGGACGCCGCGGAAGTCTTCGGCCCTCTCCTCCAGGTAGATGACCTGGTCCCTGCTCGCGCTGTCCTTGATTCTGATCGGCGTGAGCGGGTCGCGACGACCGCGTCTGATCGCCGCGCCGATCTGGTTGGCCGGGACTCCGAGGACTCGAGCAAGCGCACGGATCTCGCGCAGGCGCACGCCACGTCGCTTCGGCAGGTCGGACGACCAGATCTGGACGGCGCGGCCCGGCACGTTCGTCACGAGCACTTCGCCGTTCCGATCCAGGATTGGGCCACGCGGCGCCTGCACACGAATGTCCCGGCGCTGATTGTTCTGGGCGGCGCGCAGAAGCTGCTCGCCGTTCAGGACTTGCAGCGACCAGAGCCGGAGGAAGAGCGCCGCAAAGATCGCGAGCGCGAGCATCCCGAGGATCCCCACGCGGAGGGCGAGCTTCGGCGTGAGCCGGTACGGCTCCGCGACGTGAGGGTCAGGCGGCAGGAAGCGCCGCGAGAGGCTGCGCTTAGCCAAGGAGTCGCACCTCTCGCGTCACCCATTCACGGGGGCGAAGCAGTCGCCGCGTGAGCGCGTGGACGGGGAGGGTGAGAATCAGATTGAGCAGCACCGTCGGACCAAGTGCAGCGAAGATGTGATTGGCAGGCGCCGGCTCGCCGAGCATGTAGCGCAGCACGAGCGCGGAGATCTGGTAAAGCACGGTGATGACCGCGATCGAGAGCACCGGCGCGTGCGCGCGGTCACGTCCTGTCGTTTCGCCGTAGCGACCCGTCCAGTAGCCGGCGACCGTCAGGAGCAGAGCCGTGAACCCGAGCGTGCCGAACACACCCGTGTCGGCAAGCAGCCCGGCAGAGAATCCAGCTACTGCGCCGAAGACCGCGCCGCGTAGGAGCGAGACGCAGACAAGCGTCACGAGCAAGAGGTTCGGATGGCCGCCGAGGATGTCGACGTTCGCCATCACCGACAACTGAATCACGACGACGAGGAACAACAGGCCGGCGGCTTTCGACGCGTCGGCAGGCATCAGGGCGCCTTCGGAGTTCGCTTGTGGGTGATCAGCGCCGTCACTGCATCGAGCGCGGAGAAGTCGACGTAGGGGTCGATCTGAATCTGCTTGTACAGCGCGGTGTCGCTCTGGCCGACGCTCGTGACCACCCCGATCAGGATTCCGGCCGGGAAGAGCGAGGGGTATTGCTTGGAGCGCGTGCCTGCCGTGACGATCACGTCGCCCGTTTGCACGTTCGCCTCCTTGCGCACGAAGTCGAGCAGAAGCGAGCCCTCGGCCTGACCGTGGCGCAGGAGCCCGACCGCTCCGGTCTTCTGATCGCGCACGGGAACGGCGCTGTTCTCGTCCGTCAGCAACGTCACCTGGGACGCACTGCCTGTGACCTCGGTCACGCGGCCCACGAGTCCGTCGCGCGTCACGATCGGCGTGTCTTGCTTGATTCCGCGATCGGAGCCGGCCGCGATCACGACCTGCTGTTCGAACTCACTCGCCCACGAGATGATTCGTGTATTCACCGGTGCGTAGTCGGCCGGAAAGAGCGGGCTGTCCACGAATTTCAGCTGGTCGCGGAGCGCGCGGTTCTGCTCCTGTGCCGACTGGCCTTGCAACGCTTGCAGGCGTAGCTCGTTCACCTGTTGCTTCAGCCTCGAGTTCTCCTGCTTCGCATGTACCAGACCGGCGAAGTAGCCGTAGACGTCCCGGAACGGCCGCGCGACGCGCTCGGCCGCCACCTCGAAGGGTCGGAGCACCGTCGCTCCGGCGCCCTCGACCCGATGAACCGCACCGCCCGACCCTGAGCGGAAGGAGAAAGTGATCAGCAGGAGCGAGAGCAGCACGAGCACTCCGACCACGACCCGGCGCTTGAGCGTCGAGCGGCTGCGGGAGGGAAACGGCTGGGGTCTCGGTCTCGGTACGGACGAGCCCAGGACCGCGCTGACGCGGTTGCGAGGCACGAGAGTGTTCTAGGTTAGCTGGAGTAGCGCCGGTGATTGTTGCGACGTGCCTTGGCGCTCCTGTGGATCGCCTCGAATTCCTCGAGACTTCGCCCTGAGCCGACAGCCACGCAGGTGAGCGGGCTCTCGGCCAGGTGGACCGGCATCTGGGTCTCGTGGCGGAGCCGCTCGTCGAAATTCGTCAGCAGGGCCCCCCCGCCGGCAAGGACGATTCCCCGGTCCATGATGTCCGCAGCCAGCTCCGGAGGAGTCTTGTCGAGCGTGGACTTGATCGCCTCGACGATCTGCTGCACCGGCTCGTCCAGGGCCCGCCTTACCTCCTCCGAGCTCAAGACGACCGTCTTCGGCAGGCCGGTGAGCATGTCGCGCCCGCGGACCTCCGCCTGCAGCTCTTCGCGCATGTCGTACGCGGAGCCGATCTCGAGCTTGATCTCCTCGGCCGTCTGCTGGCCGATCAGCAGCTTGTACTCGCGCTTGATGTGACTGATGATCGCCTCGTCCATCTCGTCGCCGCCGACACGGAGCGACTGCGAGACAACGATCCCGCCGAGCGAGATCACTGCGACCTCGGTCGTACCGCCGCCGATGTCGACGATCATGTTTCCTGTCGGCTCTGCGACGGGGAGGCCGGCGCCGATCGCAGCAGCCATCGGCTCCTCGATCAGGTACGCCTGGCGTGCCCCTGCGCTCAACGTCGCCTCTTCGACCGCTCGCTTCTCGACACCCGTGACGCCGGAAGGAACACACACGACGACACGCGGATGCGCAAAGCGATTCTGATGCACTTTCTGGATGAAGTGCCGCAGCATCTGTTCGGTCACGTCGAAGTCGGCGATCACGCCGTCCTTGAGTGGGCGAATCGCCGAAATCGTCCCCGGCGTGCGCCCCAGCATCCGTTTCGCCTCGACGCCGACGGCGTGTACCTCCCCGGTTCGCTGGTCGATGGCAACCACCGAAGGCTCGGAGAGCACGATCCCGCGGCCGCGGACGTACACGAGCGTGTTGGCCGTGCCAAGGTCCACGGCCATATCGCGGCCGCCGAAGCCACCCAGCCTGTCGAAGAGCCCCATAGGACGTTCGAGTGTAGATCAACCGAAGCCGTATACCCCTGAAAAGCGCTCCGCGAGGAGCCTGACGAGCAACGCCGCCGGCAATCCGACCACGTTGAGGTAGTCGCCCTCGATGAAACGGACGAGCGACGCGCCGCGACCCTGGATCGCATAGGCGCCCGCCCGGCCCTCCCATTCCCCGGTTGCAACGTAGGTGCCGAGGTCGCGCGGCGTCAGTTCCCGGAACGCCACCTGGGTCGCTTCGTGCTCGATCTCTTCCCAACCGGGCGTGAGCAGACAGAGCCCGGAGACGACGACGTGCGTCTTCCCGCTCAGCTCCTCGAGCATCTCCTCCGCGTCGGCCGCGTTTTCTGGCTTGCCGAAAATCCGCCCTTCCAGGACGACCGCGGTGTCGACACCGAGCACCGGGCGACCTTCCGCCTGATCCGCGACGGAGCGAGCCTTGCCGCGCGCGTGTTCGCGCACGACCCGCAACGCATCCGCACCGTCGGTCGTCTCTTCCTCGTACTTCGGTGCAACGACGTCGAACGGGATGTGCAGCTGCTCGAGGATCGCTCTTCGCTGCGGCGACGTCGACGCGAGCAGCAGCGGTGGCGACGGTGGCGCGTCAGCCACGCTTGCGCGCGACCCAGATCTCGTCGGCCGGCCACTTGCGCGCCCATTCGGCCGTCACGTACTTGTAGTACGTATGCGTGTTGCGATCGGGTTGCGCGTACAGCTCGACGAGTCGCTCGACCTCGAACTCGTTCGTGCGCAGCAGGTCGATCCAGTCGCCGTGAGCGAGGTGAAATTCGACCTCATGTGTGTCCGGCCATTCGAACCTGCCTAACTCGAACTGAGCTCGGACGAGCTGTTCGCCCACACCGTCCATGGTCATGCAGAGCGCGCAGACGGTCGAATTGGACAGGAAGACCAGCCGCCCCCCGGTGCGCAGCAGACGAGCAGCCTCCGGGATCCAGCGGTAAGGGTCGGCCCAGAGCGAGGCTCCATACTCGGAGAGGACGAGGTCGAATGACGAATCCGGCAACGGCACTTCCTCGCCAATCGCCTCGATCAGCGGAAACTCGATCCCGGTCTCGCGCTGCATTCTTCGCGCTGTCTCGAGCTGGGCAGGCGTCGGGTCGACACCGACGACCGCCGCGCCGCGACGCGCCAGCCACGCAGAGAAGTAAGCCGTCCCGCAACCGAGCTCGACGACGTCGAGACCGCTGACGTCGCCGAGGAGATTCAGCTGCGACTCGGGCGTTTCGAAGACGCCCCATGCGATCTCTTCCTGTGCCCAGGCGCGAGCCGCCGCGGCGTCGGTGTACTCCGTGTTCGCGCGAGTCCAGTTCGCGACGTTCTGCTGAACGTACTCGGGCCGGTCAGACGAGCTCATCGTCCGAAAACCACAGCGCGACCTCGCGCGCCGCCGACTCGGGCGAGTCGGAACCGTGGACGAGGTTGTCGGGCATCGAGTTCGCGAGGTCGCCGCGGATCGAGCCCGGCTCCGCGTCGGCGGGATTCGTCGCGCCGATCGTCTTGCGCATGGTCACGATCACCCCTTCGCCCTCGACGACGAGGGCGAGCGTCGGCCCGGAGGTGATGAACTCGACGAGCTCGCCGAAGAATGCCTTCTCGCTGTGTTCCGCGTAGTGCGTCTCCCCGAGCTTGCGATCGACGTGGATGAGCTTGCCGGCGCGCAGCGTGAAGCCGCGGCGCTCGATGCGCGCGAGGATCTCGCCGGCGAGCTTTCGCTCCACCGCGTCGGGCTTGATCAGGATGAGTGAACGCTCGACCGCCATCGGCCGACGAGTTTACTCGGCGCGTCGCCTACGTCTCGGCGGTCGTACT
>JALYST010000241.1 GCA_030854665.1 Actinomycetota bacterium | reverse complement strand
CGCTGACCGGGCTGGAGCAATCCTGGCCGTGGGCGAGAGCCGCGAGCAGGCGCTCGAGCGCGCTTCCCGCGCTGAAGAGACAATTCGATTCGAGACCGATGTCGAAGCTCTCGTCTGACCCTCGCCGCGCCACGATGCTCGGCTTCCAGCCGCCGGCGATCGGCGACGAGGAGATCGCGGCCGTCGCGGAGACGCTCCGCTCCGGCTGGCTGACGACCGGGCCGCGTGCCGCCGAGCTCGAGCGGCGAATGGCGGAATACCTCGAGGCGGAGCACGTCCTGGCGCTAGCCTCCGGTACGGCGGCTCTGCATCTCGCGCTCGTCGCACTCGGCATTGGCCCAGGGGACGAGGTGATCACGACGCCGATCACCTGGCCCGCGACGGCGAACGTGATCGTGCACAGCGGCGCGACACCGGTCTTCGTCGACGTGCGCGAGGGCGATCTCAACATCGATCCGAGCCTGGTCGCGCAGGCCGTCACCGAGCAGACGAAGGCGATCCTGCCCGTCGACCTCGCCGGACAGCCGGCCGACCTCGATCCGCTGCTCGAGCTCGGAATCCCGATCGTCGAGGACGCTGCTCACGCTGCGGAGAGCTGGTATCGCGGCCGGAAGGTCGGCGCGATCGCGGATGTGACCTGCTTTTCGCTGTACGCGACGAAGAACATCGCCGCGGGCGAGGGTGGTCTGATCTCGACCAACCGCCCGGACGTCGCGCAGGCCGTTCTCGATCTGCGCCTGATGCGGCGCGGCGATGGCTCGCGCTACGACATCGCGGTGCCCGGCTACAAGGCGAATCTCTCCGATGTGCTCGCGGCGATCGCGCTCTGCCAGCTCGACAAGGTCGAGTCGCATGCCGAGATCCGGCGCCGTCAGTTCGCTGCCTACGATAAGGCTGTTGCCGAGCTGGCGGGAATCACACCGCTCGCGCGCGACGACCGTGACGTGCACGCGCTGCACCTTTACGTGGTGCGTGTCGACCCAGAGGCTGCCGGTGCGACCCGCGACGAGTACCAGCACGCACTGGCCGAGGAGAACATCGCGACCTCGATCCACTTCCTCCCGGTGCACAAGCTGACCTTCTATCGGGAGGGATTTCCCGACCAACCGGCCTTGCCGGTGGCCGAACGCGCAGGCGACGAGATTCTTTCTCTGCCGTTGTCGCCCGCCCACTCCGACGATGACATCGCCGACGCCGTCACGGCGCTGAGGCGCGTGCACGAGCGCTTCACGGGATGACGCGCAAGCGTCTCGTCAGGCTCGTCCTGACGCTGGCAGTAACCGGCGCATGTCTGGCCTACATCCTCTGGCAGTTGGACGTGCGGCGGACGGCGCACATCCTCGTCCACTCGAACCTCGGCTGGTTCGCGGGAGCGGTCCTCGTGATGCTCGCGGGCGTCCCGCCGATGGCGTACCGCTGGCAGAAGCTGCTTGAAGCGCGCGGAATTCGCGAGCCCCTCTCCTGGTTGGTGCGTTCCTATCTTGTCTCCTACACCGCAGGACAGGTGCTGCCGACCGCGGTCGGAGGAGACGCGTCACGTATCTACGAAAGTGCACGCCGTCATGCGGGCAGGCTGGGCGACCTGACGGCGATCGTTCTGCTCGAGCGCGCGCTCGGCGGCGTCGCGACGCTCGCTCTCGCTGCGATCGGCTTCGCGCTCGCCGTCGGCCGTTACGACGTCGGCGCCTATCTCTGGATCGAAGGTGCGTTCGTCTTCGGCACAATCGTCCTCGGGATCCTCTTCTTCTCGCGCGGCGCGCGCGGGGTGCTACGCCTTGTCGTTCCGCTCCTCCGCCGGCTGCGGATCGAGCGGCCGCTGCGTGCTCTCTACGAAGGCGTGCACGTTTTCCGCCGCCATGTTCGGCTGATGGCGTGGATCTCGTTGCTGACGCTCGGCGTGCAGGCCGTGCGCGTCTTGGCGATCTGGATGACTGCGCGCTCTGTCGGGATCGACCTCTCGCCTCGTCCCTATTACGTGATGGGCCCGCTGCTCTTCCTGGTCATCCTTGTGCCCTTCACGATCAACGGCCTCGCCGTGCGCGAGGCGTTCTTCGTCAGCTTCCTGACTCAGCTCGGGGTCGACAAGGAGTCGGCGCTGGCCTGCGGCTTCCTATTCTTCGTGGTGACGATCGCGCTCGCGCTGCCGGGAGCGGTGATCCTTGCGGTCGAGAACCTCCGTGGGGTGGCAAACCGGCCTGGCCCAGAGGCGTTGATCCGCGGAGACCTCAGAGCAAGGGCAAGACGGCCGCGTGGGCAAAGCCCGCACGACCTCTAAAGGCGTCGCCGAGGCGACGCCTTGGGCCGCGACCGCCTGAGCTGAGATAGCCTCCGCCGCGGTCATGCGCGTTCTCATCACCGGCGGCGCCGGTTTCATCGGCTCACACCTTGCCGACCGGCTGCTCGCCGAGGGGCACGAGGTTCGGGCGCTCGACAACCTCGACCCCCAGGTTCATCCGGCCGCGGAGCGGCCCGACTACCTCGACGGCAACGTCGAGCTTCAGATCGGCGATGTCCGCGACCACGAGGCCGTCGCACGCGCACTCGACCGCGTGGATGCCGTGGTGCACTTCGCTGCGGCCGTCGGCGTGGGCCAGTCGATGTACGAGATCGAGCGCTATACGTCGATCAATGCGATCGGCGCGGCGGTGGTGCTGGAAGAAGCGCTCGAGCGGCGTGAGCAGATTCGCAAGCTCCTCGTTGCCTCGTCGATGTCGATTTACGGTGAGGGCCAGTACCGCAATCCTCAGACGGGCGAGTCCGGGCTGTCGCCCGGGGTGCGGCCGGAGAGCCAACTCGCAGCGCGCGAGTGGGACGTGCTCGCGAGCGACGGCACGCCGCTCGAGCCCGAGCCGACCGCCGAGACGAAACTGCTGCGGCCGACCTCCATCTACGCGATCGGCAAGCGCGACCACGAGGAGATGGTGCTCGCCATCGGCGCCGCGTACGGGATTCCCGCAGTCGCACTTCGGTTCTTCAACGTCTACGGCGAGCGGCAGGCGCTGTCGAATCCCTATACCGGGGTCGCTGCGATCTTTTCCTCGCGTTTGCTCAACGACCGTGCACCGCTTGTCTTCGAGGATGGGCAGCAGACGCGCGACTTCATCGATGTGCGCGACATCGCGCGCTGCTGTGCGCTGGCTCTGCACCAGGACGGTGCCGACGGGCGGACGCTCAACGTCGGCACAGGTAGGCCGACGTCGATCGTCGAGGTCGCACAGGTCATCGCGCGCGGGCTCGGCAAGGAGCTCGAGCCGGAGGTCGTGAACGAGTTTCGCGCGGGCGACATCCGCCATTGCTTCGCCGACACACAACTCGCCAATGAGCTGCTCGGCTTCCGTGCGGAGATTCCGTTCGAGGCCGGGATGCACGAGCTGCTTGCGTGGCTCGAAGGCCAAGAGGCGGCGGACTCGGTTGACGCGGCGCGCGAAGCGCTCGTCGCGCGCGGCCTCGCCCGTTAGTGCCCGATCTCAGCGTCTCGATCGTCAATACGAACAGTCGCGCGCTGCTGCTCGCCTGTCTCGAGTCGCTCGCAGGCATCGATGCAGAGATCGTCGTACTCGACAACGCCTCCGAGGACGGCTCCGCCGACGTCGCGCGCGAGCGCTTTCCAGACGTGCGCGTGATCGCGCAGTCACACCGTGCAGGGTTCGGCGCGAATCACAACACCGTCATCCGCGCGACGACCGGACGCTACGTCTACGTCCTGAACGAGGACACCACTGCGGGCGACTGGGGCTTCGAAGCTCTGACGGCATATCTCGACGATCATCCACGCGTGGCCACGCTCGGTCCGAGGCTCGTCTACCCGGACGGCCGCCTGCAGGACTCGGCGTGGCGGTTTCCGACACCGCTCGTGAGCATGGGCGCCCTCCTGACCCTCGGCAGGCTCGGCGTGACCCAGTCACGCGGGAACGCGCCGCGCGCCGTCGACTGGGTGATGGGCGCCGCGGTCGTGCTGCGGAGGGAAGCACTCGAGGAGGTCGGGCTGTTCGACGAGAGCTTCTTTCTGTACTCGGAGGAGGTCGACCTGCAGGTGCGGCTCCGACGCGCCGGCTGGGAGGTGCACTACTTCCCACGAGTGAGCGTGGTGCATCACGAGTCGCAGTTCAGCGCAGACATTCCGGAGCGGCGCATCAACGAGATGTGGCGCAGCCGTCACCGCTACTGGCAGAAGCATCACAGCAGCGTGGGTGCGCGGGTCGCGGCCCTAGCCACCGGAGCCCAGTACGCGGTGCGGGCCGCGGTGTCCCCGGTCGCGAGACGCGATCCAGGGCTTGGAGCGCGCATGCGCCTCCACGCGCACGATGCCTGGCGGGTCACTGGCCCAGGCCTGCGTGAGCTGGCGGATGAATGGAACGGCCGTGTGGGCTCTGCGCCGCAGCGCTAGCGGCGCGCCGATCCTGCTGCTTTCGCTGCCGCTGCTGGGCGTGGCGCGACTGCTGCCCGCGTACGGCTTGGGGCTCTGGCTCCGTCTCGTTGCGGCATCGCTCGTTCTGCTGTTGCCCGGCGCGCTCGTCGCGCGCGCCCTGCGGTTGCGA
The DNA here is from genome assembly GCA_030854665.1 of Actinomycetota bacterium. Lineage (GTDB taxonomy): Bacteria > Actinomycetota > Thermoleophilia > Gaiellales > Gaiellaceae > 3-1-20CM-4-69-9. The sequence continues at coordinate 539 of JALYST010000241.1, read as the reverse complement.
GGCGCCTCGGCGACCGTCGCGTGGGGGTTGGCTGCACTCGGGCCGGCGCTGTTGCTCGTCTTCGCGGTGCACAGCTCGATCCTGCTCGCACTCGTCGTCCTTGGCGTCGCCGGCCTCGTTGCGCTGCCGTTCGCGCTCCGCGTCGTCTCGGGGCCGCCCGCGTGGGACACGCTCGGAATCGCGCTCCTCGGGCTCGGGTTCGGTGTCGCGCTGTGGCACGTTGCGGGAGTCGTCAACGGGGATGCGCTGTTCCATCTCGGACGGGTACAGAAGCTCTACTCGTTCGGCGACCTTCACGTTCGTTCGGTGGACGAGTTCGCCGACGGGGGCCTCCACCCGGGATATGCCTTCCCGCTCTGGCACGCGTTCCTTGCCCTCGTGGCAAAGGTCGCCGGCGTCACTCCGACGCAGGTGATGCTGCACGAGCCGAGTGCGATCGCTCCGGTCGCGTTCGCCGTCGTGTACGAGGCGGGCCTCGCGTTGTTCCGTACGGCCTGGTTGGGCGCGGCCGTGCTCACGGCGACGGTCTCCGCCGTCGC
>JALYST010000224.1 GCA_030854665.1 Actinomycetota bacterium | reverse complement strand
TGTGCTCCGCGAAGTGCGCGATCCCGTTCGTCTCGGGGGTCTCGTAGCGCGACCCGGCGGCGAGCATGATCGCGCAGGTCACGGACTGGGCCGAGTCCATCGGCGCGGTCAGGATGCGCAGCCCGTTATCGAGGCGTTCGAGGTTGTAGACGCTCACGGCTCCGGCGATGCTACCGAGGCCGATCCTCCTTGCGGTAGACGAAGCGGACCGCCTGCCAGTCTCCGTGATCGCGGCACTCTTGTTGTCGACGAGGCCGGCGGCGAGCCCGATCTCCACGGTGGCGAAATCGAGGTCGGTCTCGACATTCGATGCCTTCTTCGGCCACGCGACCCAGAGGCCGTCGGCCGGCGCGAGCGTCTTCTTCAAGGCTGGAAAGCGACGCTGGAGCTCCGTACGGCTCGTCGTGAAGAACACGAGCACCTCGACACCCGGCTTCGCTCCTAGCTTGTTGCCTAGCGGCGTCGCCGTGTAGTCCTTTGTCGGCCATCAGAAGCGCTGCAGAGCGCGAGTGACAGCTTCGGTGCCGAACTGGAGGGCAGCGACGGGGATGCGTTCGTCCGCGGCGTGGACGATCTTCAAAACCGGGAAGTCCTCCGGCAGGCGCATTGGCATGAATCCATACGTCTGGATCCCGAGCTGGGAGAAGAAGCGACCGTCCGTCACGCCGCCTTGCAATAGCGGCATCGGGATGCCTTCCGGATCGAGCTCGCGCAGAACCCCGGCGAGCATTTCGAAGAGCGCGAGGTCCGGCTCAGCCGGGCCGGGATCGTGACGCACGAGCTCGACCGCGATGTCGTCGCCGATGATCCCGTGCAGTTCTGCGATCAGGTCGTCGGGTGTGAACCCCGGCAGGAGTCGCCCGTCGAGCTCGAGGTCGATCTGCGCGGGGATCACGTTCACCTTATGCCCGCCGCGAACGATCGTCGCGTTGACGGTGTTGCGCAGAAGCGTCTCCAACCAGCGCATCTGCGGCCCGAGCTTCGGGAGGACGCGGTGGGCAACGACTGGTTTGAGGAGCGCGAGCATGAGGTCGCGCTTCGGCCGTGGCAGGTGAGCCGCGATCGTCTCGATCATCTCCCGGACGATCGGCGTGACATGGATCGGCAGCCGGTTGCGATTCAGGTCGTCCAGCATCCGGGCGAGCCGGGCCATCGTGCCGTCGCGGTGGATCATGGCGCCGTGGCCGCCCGGACCGCGGACCGACGCCTTCAGCCAGCAGATCTGCTTCTCGCCGAGCTGGATCGGATAGAAGCGCTTCCCCGCGATGACCTGAGAGATGCCGCCGGCCTCGCCGAGCGCGTGGCGGACGCCCTTGAAGAGCTCTGGGTGTTCCTCGACGAGGAACTTCGCACCGAAATCGCCGCCGTTCTCCTCGTCGCTCAGCACCACGAGGATCACGTCGCCCGGCAGCTTCAGCTCTCCCTCGGCCGCGCGCAGGAAGGCAGAGACGAACATCGCGACTGCGCCCTTCATGTCCACGGCGCCGCGGCCCCAGATCTCGCCGTTGACGAGATCCCCTCCGAAGGGAGATCTCTGCCACGTCTGACCTGAGGTCGTGACTACGTCGACGTGGCCTTGCAGCAGCAACGGCGGGCTGTTGCCCGTGCCCTGCAGGCGGGCGACAAGGTTCGGCCTGGCTGGGTCCTTCGCGTAGGTCTCCGTCTCGCACCCGGCCTCTTCGAGCAGGCTCCGGACGAAGCCGACGCACTCCGCCTCGTTCCCCGGCGGGTTCGTCGTGTCGAAACGAATCAGCTTCTGGAGAAGCTCGACGGGTGTCACTGAGGTAAAGGCGCAGTAAAGATTCGGATGGTGGCTTGTGACACCGGGATCCCTGTCGATACCTTCATTGGAAGGAAAGGTTGTAACAGATGATCAACGCCCTCACCATCACCCTCTTGTTCGCGGCCGCCTGGGCCGTGTCCCGGCTGAGCGCCATCGTCGCGCGCTGGGTGATGGCCTGGTCCGATAGCCGGCACCGGAGCCCGAGCGGAGATCTCCGTGCCAAGATCGTCGAGCTGAAGCGGCGCGAGACGAGCGTCGCTGTGATCCGGACTGGCATCGCCTACATCGCGTTCGCGGCCGCTCTGGTCCTCTCCGCCGCGCAGCTGACCGGCGGCTTCAACAAGCTCTCGACCCTTGCCGGCGCCTCGTTTGTCCTCATCCTCGTCGCCTTCTCCGCCCAGCGGGTGCTCGTCGACATCATCGCGGGCTTCAGCATGTTCACGGAGAAGTGGTACTCCGTCGGCGATACGATCGCGATTCCGACGATGGAGCTCCAGGGCGTCGTCGAGGATCTCTCCCTCCGTTCGACGAAGCTGCGCTCGCTCGACGGAGAGGTGATCAACATCCACAACTCGCAGATCCCGGCCGTCCGCGTCCTGCCGGGCGGCGTCAAGGAGTTCGACGTCGAGCTCGTGGCTAGCAGCCGCGAGGCCGCCGAGCTGCTCATCGAGCACGTCGCCACGATCCTGCCCGAAGGGCCGACGACTTTCGTCCAGCGCCCGACGGTCCACCAGATCGACGAGCTTGCACCTGGGCTCGTGCGGCTGCGCCTGCGCGCCTCGGTCGCCCCTGGACGGGAATGGCTCGTGAACGGCTTCTATACCGACTTGCTCAAGGAGCGGGCCGACAAGCATCTGATCGTCCACGGGCCCGTCGTGTTGACGGTGGACGAGGGTGCGACGCGCAGCTTCGCCCGTGCCAGCGCTGCCACGCGCTGGGCCGGCGCCCGCTAGAGCTTCGAGATCTCCGCGAGCAGGCCGTCGACCTCGTCGACGGTGTTGTAATGGACGATGCCGGCGCGGACAGCACCGCTCTTCTCGAGACCGAGCCGCTTCATCACCTCGACCGCGTAGTAGTCGCCCTCCCAGACCGCATAGCCTGTCTCGCCGAGGCGTATCGCCGCGTCCCGTGTCAGAACGCCGCCGACGTTGAACGCAAAGGTCGCAATGCGGCCTTCCATCGTCGGAAGGCCGTACAGCGTGACGTTGTCCGGGAGGCCGGTGAGGAAGCGCTCGCCGAGTGCGCGCTCGTGCGTCTTGATCGACTCCCAACCGATCGACTCGATGTACTCCACCGCCGCCACGAAGCCTGCGAGCAGCTCGTGTGCGAGCGTGCCGGTCTCGAAGCGGCGACCCAGCGGCGTGTCGGGTGCCGGTCGCACCTTGTAAGGGCGCCAGGTTTCGAGCAGCTCCGCACGGCCGAAGGCGACGCCGAGGTGCGGGCCGAAGAACTTGTACGGCGAGCAGATGAGCACGTCCACGCCCCAGTCCGCGACGTCGATCGGCCCGTGCGGGCCGTAATGGACGGCGTCGGCCCAGGCGAGCGCGCCGGCGCCATGTGCGAGCTCGACGATGCGCCGCACGTCGGTGAGCGTGCCGACGGCGTTGGATGCCACCGGGAACGCCACGACGCGCGTACGGTCGGAGAGTTGCCGCTCGAGGTCGCCGAGATCGAGCGTGGTGTCGTCGTTGATGTCCACGAAGCGCACCTCGAGGTTCTTGTCGTGCGCAAGCTCGATCCACGGCGACACGTTGGCGTCGTGGTCGAGCTTGGTGACGAGGATCTCGTCGCCCTCGCGCCATTCCCTTCCGGCTGTGCGCGTCAACGCAAACGCGAGCGTCGACATGTTCGCGCCGAAGATCGCCTCCTCGGGACTGCAGCCGAGGAACTCACCCGCGGCCATTCGTGCCTGGGCCACGAGCGCCTCGGTGCGGCGGCTCGTCTCGTAGGGCCCGCTCACGTTCGCGTTCGACTCCCGGTAGTAGCGGGAGACTGCGTCGATCACCTCGTCGGGCACCTGAGTGCCACCGGGCCCGTCGAAGAATGCGAGCGGCTGGCGAAGCGCCGAGTACCGGGCGCGGACGGCCTCGACGTCGTAGGTGACGGTGGACATCGGCGCTGACGTTACTACGATTGCTGGGTGTCTCCGGCGACCAAAGAGCGGATCGACTGCGGCACCGGGACGGGTCACGGCGCGCCGTGGAAGGTCATCGTGCTGAACGACAACCACAACACCTTCGACGGCGTCGCCTCCGCGCTGTCGTCGACGATTCCCGACGTCTCGTACAACAAGGGCCTGCAGCTCGCAGACAGAATCCACTCGAGCGGCCGCGCGATCGTCTGGTCAGGCCACAAGGAAGTGGCGGAGCACTACTGGCAGCAACTGCAGGGCCACGGCCTGACCATGTCGCCGCTCGAGCGCTAAACCGGCGAGCCGTTCACGCGCCAGTTGTAGCTCGGGGACGGCTTGAGCGACGCTCCGACGAAGCAGTCT
>JALYST010000217.1 GCA_030854665.1 Actinomycetota bacterium | reverse complement strand
AGGGGTTCACGGGCGTCGACGATCCATACGAGGAGCCGAGGAACCCGGACGTGCGCATCGACACCGAACAGCACGAGCCCGAAGAGAGCGCGCAGCTAATACTGCAGCACCTCGAGGAGCGCGGGCTCATCCCCGTCGCGGTGCGGGCATGAGCGTCGCGACCGACACGAAGCTGATCGCGCCCCACGGCGGCACGCTCATCGACAGGACGGGCGACCGGCCCGACGACGTCGACACGCTCGAGGTCTTGACCTTGACCTCCCGAGAGCTCTCCGACCTGGACATGATCGCCTCCGGCGCCCTGTCGCCACTCGAAGGCTTCATGGGCCATGAGGACTACGAAGCCGTGCTGGACACGATGAGGCTCGCGAACGGTCTCCCGTGGGCGCTACCGGTGTGTCTCGCAGTCGACTCGGCGCCCGCCGGCGACCGGGTCGTGCTCGCGGACGAGAGCGGCAAGCTTTTCGCGGTGCTCGAGGTCGAGGAGACCTACGAGTACGACAGGCAGCGTGAGGCGCGAGAGGCCTTTCGCACGACGGACGAGGCGCATCCCGGCGTCGCCCGGCTCTATGAGCAGAGGCCGCTGTACCTCGCGGGTCGCGTGACCGTGTTCGAGCGTGCGGAGCCGTCCTTCCCCGAGCTCGCCAAGGATCCGGCAGAGACGCGCGCAGAGTTCGCCGAACGCGGCTGGCGCCGCGTCGTCGGGTTCCAGACGCGGAACCCCATCCACCGCGCGCACGAGTATCTGACCAAGGTCGCGCTCGAAACCGTTGACGGGCTGCTCGTCCATCCGCTGGTCGGCGACACGAAGTCGGACGATGTTCCGGCGGAGACGCGTGTCGAGTGCTATCGCATCCTGCTCGACGGGTACTACCCGCCTGACCGTGTCGTCCTCAGCTCGTTTCCCGCTGCGATGCGGTACGCCGGGCCGCGCGAGGCGATCTGGCATGCGATCTGCCGTAAGAACTACGGCTGCTCGCACTTCATCGTCGGCCGTGACCACGCCGGTGTCGGCGACTACTACGGCACCTACGACGCGCAGCTTATCTTCGACGAGTTCGAACAGCACGAACTCGACATCGAGCCGATGTTCTTCGAGCACTCGTTCTGGTGCAAGGCGTGCGGGTCGATGGCGTCGGCGAAGACGTGTCCCCATGGTGGGAACGACCACGTCTTCCTTTCCGGCACGAAGGTGCGGGAGATGCTCGAAGCCGGGGAGTTGCCGCCGCAGGAGTTCTCGCGGCCCGAAGTGGCCGAGGTGCTGATCCAGGCGTATCAGGCCTAGCTCTTGACCTGGCAGTTCACGCTCACGGGACTGCTGATCGGCGTCCTTGTTGGTCTGACCGGTATGGGCGGCGGCGCGCTGCTGACGCCTATCCTCGTGATCGTCTTCGGCTTCAAGCCGACCTACGCGGTCGGGACAGACATCCTCCACGGCGCCATCTTCAAGAGCTTCGGCGCCGTGCGGCACCGGCGGCTCGGCAACGTGCACGCGCATCTCACGCTCTGGATGTTCGCGGGGTCCGGCCCTCTGTCCCTGCTCGGAGTGGCCGTCGCCGGTTGGCTCGAGCGCTCCTACGGCGACGGAGTCCAGTCGGCGGAGGGCTATGCGATCGGCGCCGCGCTCGTGCTCGGTGCCGTCGGCCTCGTTGCCAAGACGTTCGTCAAGCGGGGGATGCAGCCGAGCGAGGCCGGATTCGTCTTGCAGCGCAAGGACAAGGTCCGCGCGGTCGTGATCGGTGCCGTCTTCGGCTTCATCGTCGGCCTCACATCGGTCGGAAGCGGCACGTTCTTCGGTCTCGTCATGGTGATGGTCTATCCGCTGACGATCGCGAGGATCGTCGGGACGGACATCTTCCATGCAGCGGCGTTGCTCTGGGTTGCCGGCTTGGGCCATCTAGTGCAGGGGAATGTCGACCTGCACGCAATGGGCTGGCTGCTGCTCGGCTCCGTCCCGGGGATCTGGATTTCGAGTCGGTTCACGCTGCAGATTCCCCAGGACGCGCTCCGGCTCGGCCTCGCCGGTGTGCTTGCGCTCAGCGGGGTCAAGTTGCTGAATGTGCCGGCCGCGAGCTATGTGATCGCGATCGGGCTCGGCATCGGGCTCATCGCATTCGTAGCCTGGCTGGCAACCGGCATGCGCGGCGTACAATCGCGCCCCGATGAGACGCAACGCACCGACAGTTCTGGCGCTCCTGCTCATCGTGGCGACCGCGACGGCGTTCGCGGTGACCCAGCGCCTGAAGCTCGAGCCTAGTCCGATCTCGCAGACGCGCGTTTCCGACACCTTCTCGCCGGTGTGCCGCTGCGCGTCCAAAGCAGCGAACATCGAGTTCTCGCTGCGCAGGGCGGACGACATCCGGGTCGCGGTCCGGGTCGGTGCCAGCGAGGTGACCGTTGCCGAGGGCTCGTTCCCTCGCGGCGACGTGCACGCCAGCTGGGACGGCCGGGACGCTTCCGGAGAGCTCGTGCCGGACGGGGTCTACTACCCGCTCGTGCATCTCCAGCGCGCCGGCAGGACGATCGATCTGCCGAACCCGATCCGCGTGGACACGATCAGACCGTCGATCAAGCTCACCAGCCTCCGGCCGAGGGTCTTCCGGCCCGGCGCCGAGAAGCTAAAGGTGACCTACACGATCTCCGAGCATGCGCACGCGCTCCTCTTCGTCGACGGCAGGCGGCGCGTCTTCACGAATTCCACGCGCTTGCGCTATCGGCTGCAGTGGTACGGGAAGGTGCGCGGTCGCGCGATCCGGCCCGGCCGACACAAGGT
>JALYST010000204.1 GCA_030854665.1 Actinomycetota bacterium | reverse complement strand
GACTCGCGGGGATGCAACTCGGCGCAAACCGCGACGGCCAGATCCGCACGCAGTGGTGCCATGGCGCGCCGGGGATCGTTGCGACCCTCGCCCCCATCCTTGACGAGGAGCTTGCGGTCGCGGGCGGGGAGTTGACGTGGCGTGCCGGACCGCTGCGAAAGGGAGCCAACCTCTGCCACGGCACAGCTGGAAACGGCTACGCATTCCTGGCGCTGCTCGAGAGTACGGGCGACGAACGCTGGCTCACGCGTGCGCGCGCGTTCGCGATGCACGCTGCAGATCAGGTGGAGCACAGCCGCTCCGACTACGGGCAGGGCCGCTACACGCTCTGGACGGGCGACCTCGGCACAGCCCTCTACCTCGCCGACTGTATCGACGGTGGCGGAAAGCTACCGCTCCCATGAGCAGAGCCGAGTCAGCACCGCGAAGTCGGCGTTGTCGGTTCGCTGCTTCTTCGGGGTCACACACCGCTCAAGCGCAGCAAGTCCGCGCCTCGCGAATCCGACGAGCGGTTTCGGTCGTTCGTCACGCGTTAGCATCACGCCGTGCGCGAGTTGCGACAGGGCCTCTGGCACTGGCAGGCATCCCATCCGGACTGGAGGCCGAGCGAGCCGTGGGACCAGAACGTCTCGTCCTACGCGATCGACGGCGACGAACGCCTGCTGCTGTTCGACCCGCTGGGCGTGCCGGACGAGCTACTTGAGCTCGCAGCCGAGCGCGAAACGGCGATCGTGCTCACCGCGCCGTGGCACGAGCGGGACGCACAGCGCCTCGTGGAGCGGCTCGGCGTGCCGGTGTTCACGCCGCTGCCCGACACCGCACAGGACCTCATGGACATGTACGGCCTCACCGCCGAGCAGGCTGGCGACGGCAGTCCCGACCTCGTCTGGCTGCTCCGCGAGAAGAAAGGCGAGGCACGCCCGTACGCGCCCGGCGACCGGCTGCCGTTCGGTGCAGACGTGTTCCCCGGGCATAAGCCGAACGACACCGTGCTCTGGGTCGAGAGCCAGCATGCGGTGATCTCCGGCGACACGCTCGTCGAGTTCGGCCGGGGCCTCGAGATCAACGAGAGGTGGCTCCGCCCTGGCGTGACGCGCGAGCAGGTCGTCGAAGGACTGCGGCCGCTGCTCGCGCTGCCGGTCGAGGTCGTGCTCCCGGCGCACGGAGCACCGACAGACCGTGCTGCGCTCGAGCGCGCGCTCTCCTGACAGCAGACGTCCATCCCGTCGCCTGCGCCAGTGTTCGGGAATGTCTCCAGAGACCGACGCTCTGAATTGGGGCCTAGAAGGCCTGTATCAAGACGGCGACCTCGGCAGCCGATATGCGACTGGATGCTCGCGAATGATCAGACGCTTCCCCGAGCTGTGGTTTTGCTGTTCACGGGCATGCTTGCCGCCCACATCATTGGAGTGATCTGGAAGAACGCTGAGAATTCGCCGACAACTCGGAATTGGACGACGGTCATCGGCGCCGCAGGTCGCGGGCACCGTCGTCACCCTATGCTCAGCAACCAGGTCGGACAACGTCCAAGTGGGCGAGCCTCCTTCGCTTGAGCCGACTTGAGTAGTTAACGCGTGGGGCTGCGTCGCTACTTACCCGCGAGCGTCTGGCTTGCCAGCCAAGCGAGCGCAGCGATAACGAGCAGGGGGAAAAGCGCGCTCTGGAGAAATCGATCCGGGCGCAGGGGAGGTTCGCTCGCCGGTGTGCCGGAATCTGACCGGGCGCTGGCGGGGAAGCTGCTCAGGTCGACAGCGGGATTCAATGTCTTGAGTCGCGTCAGGAAGTCGCTGAAGCCTGACATCTCCTTTGTTATGTGGAGCTTCCCGTCCCGGTAATGGATGTTGTAGTACTCGCTTCCCTCGTCAGTCTCGGGCCGATACTGCACTGAAAGGATCTCGTTCACGTGCAGGCGGATGACTCGGCGCTTGGTCTCAAGGTCGCATGTCCCGTCGTCGCCAAGACGAATCTCGCAGCAGAGACCGTAGGTGTGGTGCCTATAAATGAAAAGACTGGTGAGACTGGTGAAGAACAGAATCCCGATCAGCACCGCGAGGAATTCCGCATCGCCAGTCGTGAACAGAGAACCGGAAGCCAACATCGCCAGGAACGGAATACTGACGACGAGAAGCAAGGGGCTCACGTACCGGGGCCCAACGAATCTGACTCTGATGAATTCCGTGTCCCTGTAGGTGTGGATCAAGACGCGCTCCTGCTCGGTTAGGCGCTCCTACCAAAAGATCATCGGCACGACTGCGCCAGGCCCTTAACGGCGCATGACTTCGCCGAAACCCGGACTGATGGCTGCGAGGAAACGGGCGTCAACGTCGCCGCCGTTACTGAATCGGTGGATCACGCGCCGAGGTATGAACGTGCCTCGCCAGGGTTCAGGTCGGTGCGCCCTGCTCCGACGGTAAACGTAGTGACGCCGTCCAACCCGAAGACGGTTTCATCGAAGTCGTCGTGGCTGTGTGGCAGGCATGCGTGCACTAGCGGGGCCATCGCACTCGAAGACGCTCACACTGTCTCTGGACTCGTCTCGTCGACGTGAAAACGAACGGTTAGAGCCCCGACCTGGATCGGCTCGGCAGCGGAGTTAGGCATGAGTGATGTCTCCTGGTTTGAGGGCGCGCTCGCGGAACACGGAGCGTAAGCGACAGGAGCCTGGGCCGATGCCCGCGGCGTGAGCGAGCCTCCTGTCGCTCGAACCGACTTGAAGTGAGCTTTCGCATTCGATCATCTCGCTGCCGCGGCGGCTCTTGCCCGCTGCGGCCCGCAACATTCAATCGTCGGAGAGCGTGTAGTCGACGCTGTAGAGTTCGGCGATTCCCGAGGTGTCAGGAGGCGATACGCGTGTCACTCGATGGGAACAAGGAACTGATCCGGCGCTACATCCAGGCGATCGATGACAACGACACGAACGACTGGAGCGTCCTTGACGAGTACATCGCGGAGGATTTCGTCGCGCACAATCCTCCGATTCCCGGCGTCAGCCTGGACCGTGAGGGGATGAAGCAAGCAGCAGAGATCTTTCGGGTCGCCACTCCCGGGCGTCACGAGATCGGGATGCAGGTCGCAGAAGGTGATCTCGTCGTCAGCCAAATCCTCGGTCGCGGCGTGCACGCAGGAGAACTCCTCGGCATCCCCGCGACGAACCGGGACGTCGAAACCGAAGGCATCGCGATCCACCGCGTCCGCGACGGCAAGATCGTCGAATACTGGTCTGTCACTGACATCGCGCGTGTACTGCAGCAGGTCGGCGTAGTGCCTGGGCCCCAAGGCTAGGCTCAAACCTTCGTTGGCAGGCACGATCGTGACCTCGGGCGTGATCTCCGAGTCGGTCATGTGAACATTCTGTCGAGAGGGTCCGGGTCGAACGCGTGCTCGGAAGATGCCGGCTTCGGCCACCAAGGGCCCGAGTCGAAACCGAATCGCCGGAAGTCATCATGCTCCGCGAAGCGGAGCGGACTTCCGGCGATGAGTGGTCCTTAGGGGAGTTCTTTCAAACCCTCCTAAGACCCTTAAAAGCCTGCTACCCGACCTCCAGGCTTCGCGTTTCCCGCTGGCACATCCGAGTGCACATTTTCGTGGGGATCCACGTCGTGGTCGTGGGTGTGCTCGACGCGCTCGTGTCCGGTGTGGGTGTGCGCGTGTTTCTCACAATCGTGTTCGTGGTCGTGAGCATGCGCGGTGTCATGGGTGTGTTGGTCGCACATGTTGCTCCTTCCGCTCGTGTTTGTCGTGTGGTTGCCAGCCGGTTTCGGCGAGGCGCAATCCAGTCAGAGTGACCGTGACGAGCCGGTGAACCGCGGCCTCGGACGGGAGGCTGCTGGCTGCTGCGAGGGCATGGAGGCAGTAGCTTGCGAGCTCATCGGTCGCGACATCGTCGCGGACGTCGCCGGCCTCTGCGGCCTGGGCGAGCAGGTTTCGGATGAGATCGCTGAGCTGCTGCTGCGCTCGAGCGACGTGCTCATCTCGATGCAGGAGTGCCGCGAGTTCGGTGTTGGGACGCCTGTAGGAAATGTGCGCATAGGCCCCGAGCACAGCTTCGAGCCGCTCGCCGGCCGCGCCGCCCTGGTTCCCGATCTCGGCGAGATGTTCGAGGTGGCCGTCGACATGGCGTTCGTGCCAGGCAACCAGGATCGCTTCGACGCCTGAGAAATACTTGTACAGGGTCGCACGTCCGATGCCGGTCTCCTCGGCGATCTGCGACATCGTCACTGCCAACAGCCCGTGCTCGGCCACCAGCTCGACAGTCGTGTCCAGGATCGCGTCGCGCACCTCGCGACGGTGCGCCTTGATCGTCTCGCTCCACAGCTTTGGCATCATTCTAGTATACATGATGACGTATACGGAGACATATTGATTGTACATAGACATTATGTCTGATAAAATGACTGACGTGAAAGCCCTGGCAGCTACACGCGAGAGAAAGAGAGCATGCACTTGGAACTGTTGATTGCAGCCACGGGTCACGGACCAGGCAGGCATGGAGCGGTCGTGAACGTGCTCCTTGGTGTCCTCCTGGTGATCGGCTTGAGCGTGGTTGTCGTCCGCGCGGTTCGATCCCGGAAACGGTCCGCCGAGAAATCCCAGCGCGATCAAGGCCCTGGAGCGTGACCGCCGATGGCGCCGCCGCCCCGGACGGAGACCTGGGCGAAAGACCGGCGTCGACGCACGTCCATCCTCGCGACGCGGTTGTCAGCGTCCAGGGGCTGACTAAGCGCTATGGCGAGGTGGTCGCCATCGATGACCTTACGTTCTCACTCAAGCCGGGCACCGTCACCGGCTTCCTCGGCCCGAACGGCGCGGGCAAGACAACCACCCTGCGACTGTTGCTCGGACTCGCCGAGCCGACCGGCGGCCAGGCGCTCGTCTTCGGTCGTCGCTACGGCGAGCTCGACTATCCGGCGCGGCGGGTCGGGGCGGTGCTGGAGTCAAACGACTTTCACCCCGGACGCTCCGGCGGCGACCATCTGCGAGCGCTTGCGCTTGCAGCGGGGATCCCGCCGAGCCGCGTCGACGAGGTATTGGAGCTGGTCGAGCTCGCGAGCAACGCCGAGCGGCGGGTGAAGACCTACTCGCTCGGGATGCAGCAGCGGCTGGGGCTCGCCGCGGCGCTTCTCGGCGAGCCCGAGCTGCTCGTCCTCGACGAGCCCGCGAACGGGCTCGATCCGGCGGGGGTGCACTGGCTGCGTAGCTTCCTGCGCAGCTTCGCGGAGGGCGGTCGCACCGTGCTCGTCTCGAGCCACGTGCTGGCGGAGATGGCGCAGGCGGTCGACCAGGTTGTGATCATCGAGCGCGGGCGGCTCGTTGCGGCCTCGCGGCTCGACGAACTCACCGGCCTCGGGCAAACGCTCGAGGAGGCCTATCTGGGGCTGACCACCAGGGGGGCATCATGAACGCCGCGTTGCGCGCAGAGCTGTTTAAGCAGCGTTCGATCCGTACCGGTTTCGGCCTCTTCAGTGGCATGCTTGCCCTGGTCCTCTTCGTAATGCTGCTTCACGGCTTCGGCGTTGCCGCCGACAACTTCGACACCGCCTCAAAGCAGCTCACGGTGCTGTTCGGGTGGGGAGAGGTCCTCGGGGCGCTGTTCGCCGCCTTGCTTGGCGCGATGTCAATTACGGGCGAGATCCACCACGGCACGATCAGGCCGACGTTCCTCGTCACCCCTCGGCGCCGCCAAGTCGTGGCAGCGAAGGTCTGGGCGAGCATGCTGATCGGCACCGGGTTCGGGCTCGCCGCCGGAGCCCTCGCGGCGGTCGTGGGCACGGTGGCGCTCAGGGCGCGCGGCATCGACGTCCGGCTCGACGCGGGCGACTACACGCTCCTGATCACGGGTGGCGCGGCGGCGGCGGCGCTGTGGGCCGCGATCGGCGTCGGCGTGGGCGCGATCGTTCGCAACCAGGTGCCGACGCTCGTCGGTATCTGCGTCTGGCTTCTGTTCGTCGAAAACCTGCTTGTCGGTGACATCGCCGGCGTCGGCAACGTCGGACGGCTCTTGCCCGAAGCCGCTGGAAAGGCGATCAGCGGGCAGGACCCGAACACGCTGCTGGCACCGGCGCTCGGCCTCGCAATGCTGGCCCTCTACGCGGCCGCTGCGGCGGTGGCGGGCTCGCTCGCAACCTCTCGCCGCGACTTGGACTCGAGCGCGTAGAGTCGGCCTCAGTCCGACCGACGGAGGAGCGAAGTGATGAGCATGTACGCAGTTGTCGACCCCGCGACCGGCGAGACGCTCAAGGAGTACCCGACGATCACGGACGACGAGCTGCGG
>JALYST010000235.1 GCA_030854665.1 Actinomycetota bacterium | reverse complement strand
CAAGCGAAAGGCCAACGACGAGCTCGGCTCCAACGAGCTCCTCGCCAACGAGTCAGACGACGTCGAGGCCCACGTCAAGCGTCGCTAGACGACGCTTGCCATCGAATTGACAAGAGCCCGGCAGCGCCGGGCTCTTGTCGTTCTAGAGCAGCCTTTCCAGCTCGGCGAGCAGCCGCAGGGCGCTCTCGCGCGAGCCGTCCTCCTCGTCACCCCGCTTCTCGAGCGCTTCAGCCACACGCGCGAGGACCGCGAGATCGCCCTCGCCACCCAAGGCGCTCTGGGCGCGCCGGGCCCGCTGGAGCAGGTCGAGCGCTATCGCAGCCTGGTTGGCGAACAGTCCGAGGAGCTCCATTTCCGCCAGGGTGAACCTGGCGTCTCGAGGGCGGTCGAGTACCTCCAACACCCCAAGTGCGTTCTCCTCGTGCAAAAGCGGGACGGCCATGAGCCCCTTTGGGACGAAGCCCGTGCTCTCGGCGGTCTCCCGTGAGAAGCGCGGATCGGCGAGCACGTCCTCGATGACCAACGGCTGGCGACTGACGAGGACGAAGCCGGCAATGCCGGTGCTCGACGGAAAGCGCTTGCCGATCAGGCTCTCCGAGGCCTCGTCGGCCGCAGCTTCGAAGACGAGCTCATCCGTCTCGGTGTCGAGCAGCAGGATGGATGCGGCCTTCGCCTTGAAGATCGCCCGTGCGACGTCCACAACCGATTGCAGCAGCGCCCGGTACTGCTCCTCGGAGCCGAGCACGCCGGCAGCCACCGCGGCACGGAGCTCGTCGCTCATAGGCCGACCTGTGGCCTATGAGCAATGGAAGGGGCGTAAGGGGAAACCGGGAGCCGCTGCGGAAGCGACCGTGACGGCAAAGCCGGCACGGCCTCTTCAACGACGTCGCGAGCGACGTCGCGGTCCTCAGGGGTGATGGCGGCGGTCGCATCGCCGGCACCGCTGAGGCGACTTCTAAAGAAGGGGGCTCGTGGGGGAAACATGGTTTCCCCCACGGGAGCGAGCCGAAGGCGAGGGACGCTCACGCCCCGCCTCCGACGTTGGTGGCCGTGAGGTAGAGCACGCTTTTCAGCTGAAACGGGGTCAGCTCGGGATGCTTCGACAGGATGAGTGCTGCGATCCCCGCGATGTGCGGAGTCGCGAAGCTGTTGCCCGTGCAGACGAGACGCCCGCCGCCGTTCCAGGCGACCTCGACGTCGACGCCCCTGGCGAAGAACTCAACCGGCGGCGCCGGGTTGTAGTAGTACAAGTAAGGGTCTTCCTGCTCGTGGCTCCCGACCGAGATGACGCTCGAGAAGCGCCAGGGATAGCTCTCGACGGGCATGTTGTGGGCGGACGCGACGAGCATCGTGCGACGGAAGTATGCGGTGTCCGCGAGCTCATGCAAGAGCGATGCGAACTTCTGCTTCGTCGTGGAGAGGCTCATGTTGATGACGTCGTAGCCCTGCTCGATCGCCCAACGCAGGCCCTCCAGCAGGACGGCGCCGCTGCCCGTGTAGCCGGCGCCCAGCACCCGTACGCTGACGAGCTCGCACTCCGGGGCCAGCGAGCGAATCACTCCTGCGCAG
The DNA here is from genome assembly GCA_030854665.1 of Actinomycetota bacterium. Lineage (GTDB taxonomy): Bacteria > Actinomycetota > Thermoleophilia > Gaiellales > Gaiellaceae > 3-1-20CM-4-69-9. The sequence continues at coordinate 561 of JALYST010000235.1, read as the reverse complement.
GCCGTGCCATGCCCGCAAAGGTCTCCCTCGGTGTCGTTGTCCTCGAGAATCACCTCGTCACCCTCGATCGAGATGGCGACCGACTGCTGCACGGCGCCCACCAGGGGATGGCCAGCCTCGATTCCGCTGTCGAGGACGCACACCCGCGCACCGGCCCCGGTGGCTCCGCCCCACGCCCACTCGCGCGTGATCTCTCCGGGCCACTCCTCCGGCAGGGCAATCCGCTCGGCTGCCTCCGCGGAGAGGCTCCAGGCTGGAAGTTCCTCGCTCACTCCTGCAGCGTATGAGCCTTGGCTCCGGGAAGACAAGCCCCCTCCCCGCCGTCTTGTAGCCAGAGTGCTTCCGATTTCGTCTCAAGAGCTCGCCCGAAACCGCCACGCAGACCTGCTCCGCGAGGCGACGCACGAGCGACTAGCCGCAAGTATCCGTGAGGGGGCCCCGGAGCAAGCGGTGACTGAGCGAACGGGAGCTCTCCGGTGGACCGCTGCTGTGCGGGGCATCCTCCTCGCGCGGCGGCCTGCGGCTCGCACCGCCTGATCTACTCCCGCGCCGCCCGTGCCG
>JALYST010000148.1 GCA_030854665.1 Actinomycetota bacterium | reverse complement strand
CGATGCGACATCCAGACGGTCTCCTCCTCCGGCAGGCCGGCGAACAGCTCCGACTCGACAGCGGTCAGCTCGGTCTTGCCGAACTCGGATGCACCGGTTCGCTCGACCGTGCCGCCGAGATCCAACGCCAGCAGCTGCGCGCCGTAGCAGATGCCGAGCGTCGGAATGCCGAGCTCGAACACTTCCGGATCGACATGTGGGGCGCCTTCGGCGTACACCGATGCGGGCCCGCCGCTGAGGATCAGTGCATGCGGGTTGCGCGCGCGTACCTGCGCCGCCGTGACGCCGTGGCCGACGAGCTCCGAGTACACCCGGCATTCGCGCACGCGCCGCGCGATCAGCTGCGCATACTGCCCGCCGAGATCCACCACCAGCACCGGGCGGTCCTCCACCGGGGGAACCTCCCGGTTCCCCCGAACCCCCTCCACTGGTCCGCTGGCGCGGACAGGCCGCTCCGCGGCCTCAGCGGCGATAGTTCGGTGCATCCTTCGTGATCGTCACGTCGTGCGGGTGACTCTCGCGTAGGCCCGCGGCCGTAATACGGACGAACTGTGCCCCCTTCATCTCCTCGATCGTCGCCGCTCCGCAGTAGCCCATCGCCTGGCGCAGCCCCCCGACCAGCTGATGCAGGATCGCCGTGACGGGGCCCTTGTAGGGAACGCGCCCTTCGATTCCCTCCGGAACGAGCTTGTCGACGTCCTCGACATCGCCCTGGAAGTAGCGATCGCGGGAGGAGCCTCGAGCGCGCATGGCGCCGAGCGAGCCCATACCGCGGTACTCCTTGAACCGTTCGCCCTGATACAGGACGACGTCCCCGGGGCTCTCGTCGGTCCCGGCGAGGAGCGAGCCGGCCATGACGGAATCCGCGCCCGCCGCAATCGCCTTCGCGATGTCGCCCGACGAGGTCATGCCGCCGTCTGCGATCAGAGGCACGCCGTGTCGCGCCGCTACGGACGCGCCGTCGTAGATCGCGGTGATCTGCGGCACCCCGACCCCCGCGACGACCCGAGTTGTACAAATACTGCCGGGTCCGACCCCGAGCTTCACCGCATCCGCGCCCGCGTCGATCAACGCTTGCGTCGCCTCGGCCGTTGCGACGTTGCCTGCAACGACCTCGACGTCGAGCTCCAACTTGATGCGCCGCACCATTTCCGGCACCGATGACGAATGGCCGTGCGCCGTATCGACGACCAGCACGTCGACACCCGCGTCGACGAGCGCGCTCGCGCGCTCCCAAGCATCGGTGCCGACCCCGACGGCGGCGCCGACGCGCAGGCGCCCCTGCTCATCCTTGGTCGCCTTCGGAAACTCGATCCGCTTCTGGATGTCCTTGACGGTGATCAGCCCCTTCAGCACTCCGTCCGAGTCGACGACGGGGAGCTTCTCGATCTTGTGGCGGTGCAGGATCGCCTCTGCCTCGGCGAGGGTCGTCCCAACCGGAGCGGTCACGAGGTCGCGGGACGTCATCAGCGCGGAGACCGGCTGCGAAGCGTCAGGCGCAAAGCGGAGATCACGGTTCGTCAGGATCCCGACAAGCGTGCCCTGCTCGTCCGTGATCGGCACGCCGGAGATGTGGTAGGTCGCCATCAAGTCGAGTGCGTCGGAGACGAGCGCGCTGCGGGGCAGGGTGACCGGCTCGACGATCATCCCGGACTCGGAGCGCTTCACCTTGTCGACCTCCGCCATCTGCGCGTCGATCGAGAGGTTGCGATGGATGATGCCCATCCCACCCTCGCGGGCCAGCGCGATCCCAAGCCGAGCCTCCGTCACCGTGTCCATCGCCGCGGAGACGATCGGGATCTCGATCGTGATGCCGCGCGTCAGTTGCGTCGCGGTGGAGACCTCGTTCGGAAGGACGCGCGACTCGGCCGGGACGAGCAAAACGTCGTCGAACGTCAGCCCTTCTTTGCCGAATTTCCGGTCGAGCTCCAGGAGCCGCTCGACCTGACCTGGCGCTAGCTCGACTCCCATCGCGTCACGCTAGCACCCCGCCAAGACATCAGCCCGCGACCGGCTCTAGCACCCGAACGTGCACCGCGCTCTGCAGCCGCGAGGCCTCCCGGGGCTCGAAGCGGCCGGCCCCCACCTCGAGCGTCGAGGCCGCCCCCGCAGCGACGGCGATCTTCAGCGCATCCTCGAGCGGCTTCTCCGCAGCCCGCGCGGCGAGAAAGGCCGCTAGGAGGACGTCCCCCGAGCCGACCGCAGAGACGGGCTCGACCAGCGGCGCGTCGGCGCGGAACAGCGTCCGCTTCCGGTCGGCGCGGAAGAGCCCGAAGCTTCGGGTCTCGGCGGTGATCAGCACGTTGCGCGCGCCCATGTCCGCGATCCGGTCGAGCGCCATCATGTAGTCCTCGTCGTCCCCGAGCTCCTGACCGACGAGACCCTCTGCCTCGCGCTGATTCGGCGTCACCAGGAACACTTCGGCCTCGACGCCCAACCGCAGCGGCGGTCCTTCCGAGTCGAGGACTGCGGGCACGTTGCGCCGGTTGAGATCGCGGATCGCCTCCGCATAGAACGCGTCGTCGACTCCGCGAGGCAGCGTCCCCGCGAACACGACCATGTCGGCGCCGCGCGCGAGGTAGCTGATCTTGTCGAGCAGCATCGCGAGCTCCTCCGGCTCGACATGCGGTCCCCACTCGTTGATCTCCGTGTACGTCGCCGCCGTCGGATCGACGACCGCGGTCGAGGTTCGTGATTCATCCGCGATCCGCACGAAGTCGTTGAGGATCGCCTCGGAGGTCAACTCCTCGACGATGCGCGTTCCCGTGCGGCCGCCCGCCAGGCCCGTCGCGACGACCGGGACGTCCAGCCGCTTGAGAGCACGCGCGACGTTGATGCCCTTGCCGCCGGCGAGCGTGAGACCCTGGCTCGCGCGGTGGCGCTGGCCGAGCTGAAAGTTCGGGACGGTCAGCGTCCGGTCGATCGCCGCGTTCAGGGTCACGGTGACGATCACGAGAACCAGCCCTTGACGTGAGTGAGCGTCCGGCCCGCATAGAAGCCGGCTCGTCCGCCGAAGCCCGGCTTGGCCACTGAGCGCTCGGCGATCAAGGGCTGTCGTGCCACGAGCCGGCGTCCGGAGTAGATGCGGACTTCGCCGGCCCCCTGCCCTCGTTCGACCGGTAACTCGAGCGCCGTCGGAGCGACGATGCGTTCGACGAGCGGCTTGTCGATCCGCACCGCCCGTGCCACCTGCCGTGCGGCGACGATCGGGACGGAGTCCCTCCCGTAGCCGACGCTCGCCTGAAGATAGACGTGGCCGCGCGGCACGACCCACACGGAGCGGTAACGCGAGATGCCCCAGCGCAGCAGCGACGCGAGGTCCGTGTTCCGCTGGGAACGCGTGGGGCTTCCCAGCACGGTCGTGTAGAGCGTCACACCGTTGCGGCGCACCGCGGCGACCTCGCACCAGCCCGCCGTGCCCGTGTGCCCGGTCTTGACCCCGTACAGCCCCTTGAAGACACCGAGGAGGTCGTTCCACGTGTGCAATCGGCGTCCGCCCGAGATCGAGTCGTTTCGGACGCGCACCACCGCCCTGATCCGAGGGTTCCGCATCGCCTGCTGCGCGAGCGTCGTTACGTCACGCGCAGTGGAGTAGTGGCCCTTGACGTCCAGGCCGTCCGGCCGGATGAAATGCGTTCGCTCGAGCCCAAGCTCTTGGGCCTTCGCGTTCATCATGGCCACGAACGCCCTGCGGTCGCCGTGACCGACGTAGTCCGCAAGCGCCACTGCGGCGTCGTTGGCGCTCTGGATCAGTGCGGCCTTCACGAGATCTCCGACCCGTATTCGCTCGCCCGCGCGTAGATGCACGGTTGACTCACCGACGGTGGCCGCATCTGCCCGGACCCGCACCACGTCCTGCCAACGTGCATGGTCGAGCGCGACGAGCACGGTCATCAGCTTCGTGATGCTCGCGATCGGCACACGCGCCCACGCCCGGTGCTGTGCAAGCACCTCGCCGGTGGCAGGGTTCTCGACGATGAACGCTCGCGCAAGAACCGGCGGCGGCGACACCGGTACTGCCGCGTGTGCTGCAGTGACGAAGGCGAGCGCCGCGAAGACCGCGGCGACCCAGATCCGGAGGATCACGAGCGGGAAGGCTAGCGCCCCTGCCGGTGATGCTGCCGGGTCTCTGGGTCGCGAGCACCAAGCCAGAGGCCGCACTTGACCGCAGCAAGGCTGGAGAGCCTTGCTAAGGGCGAGGGTGGACTCCGGCGCCGCGTGATCGCGGGCCAGAGGCCGGCGTGCAGTGCCGGTAGGGGCGCTATTTGACGCGGACGCGCTGGCCGATGTGGAGGGCCGTCGGATCGATGCCCGGGTTCAGGGCCGTCAGCTCGTCCACAGTGGTGCTGTATTTCTCGGCGATGGAGCCGAGCGTGTCGCCGCTCTGAACCACGTAGTACTCCGCCCCCGGCGCTGTCGTTTCCGTCCCCGTCGTCGTCGGAGTTCCTTGCGGGCCGGTGAGGACGAGCTTCGTCGTCGTTGTCGCCGCCTTCGTGGCGGTAGGGGTTGTCGGGAGCCCAACTGTCGTGGTCGATCCCGAGCCGCCGTTCAAGCCCGCCTTGATCAGGATCACGGCGATCGTCACGGCTGCGAGGAACGCAGCCGGTGCGCCGTAGTGCGTCAGCTGCTGACGCGTGCGCGGATCCATGGGCTTCTCTTTACCAGCCGGAGACTGCCCACACCTCTCGCGCGTACTTCGACGCCTCCGCGGCAGCTGCGCTGCGCCAGTCCATGCCGGTGACGCGGAAGGCGTAGATCACGTCGCGCGAGACGTTCACAAGTGCACTTGCCGGGCCGCTCGTAAAGGCACGCGCCACGTCGGCAGGTGTCGCGCCCTGTGCACCGACACCCGGGAGTAGCAGAATCGCGCGCGGGAGCAACCTTCGCGCCTCGCCCACGGCACGCGGGTGCGTCGCACCGATCACCGCGCCGACCGACGACAGGCCGTGCTCCCCGACGAGGTCCGCACCCCATTCCGCCACGAGCTCTGCGACCTGGTGCCAGACGTGCCGCCCGTCGGAGAGGACGAGGTCCTGCACCTCCGCGCCGCCGGCGTTCGACGTCTTGACGACGCAGAAGATGCCGGCTCCGTCCCGGCGGCACGCCGCGAGAAACGGATCGAGCGAGTCACGGCCGAGATACGGATTCACCGTCACCGCGTCTGCGAGCGGCGGCTCGCCGTTCGGCGACTCCAGATACGCGCTTGCGTACGCGCGCGCGGTCGAGCCGATGTCTCCGCGTTTCGCGTCGGCAATCACCTGAAGCCCCGCCGCGCGCGAGTAGGCGCAAACGTCCTCGAGGGCGCGGATGCCGTCGGCGCCGAGCGCTTCGAAGAAGGCGACCTGCGGCTTGACCGCGACCACGTACGGCGCAACCGCATCGACGAGACCGCGGCAGAAGCGCGCGCACGCGTCCGCCGCCTGAGGGCGGCCGAGATGGGCGTCACCTTTGAGCTCGACCGGCAGGAGATCCGGCCGGGGGTCGAGCCCGACCACGAGCTGGGAGCGCTTCCGCTCCACCGCCTCGGCCAGACGGTCGGCGAAGTTCGTCGTCGCGACGGCGGCCACACCGTGAGAGTACTTCGCCCCAAAGACGGCGAAGTGGGCGTTACCGCCCCTAGGAACGGCGAAGGCCGCGATGGACGCGGCCTTCGTCAGTTCCTGGAGAGCCTCGGGACTAGGCGCCGGCCCCGCCGGCCTTGACGGCCGCTTTGAGTTGACTCCCAGCGCTGAACTTCGGCACCGTGGCTGCCGGGATCGTCACCTTCTGCGTCGGATTGCGGGGATTCACGCCCTGGCGCTCTGCACGCCGCTGGGTCACGAATTTTCCGAAGCCCGTGAAGGCCACTTCTCCGCCGCCCTGCAGCGTGTCGGTGATCGCGTCGAGGAAGGCGTCTACGGCCTTCGCCGCATCGCGACTCGAGAGATCGGCGCGCCTCGCGATCTCGTTAACGAACTCCTGTTTCGTCAAGTCCC
>JALYST010000117.1 GCA_030854665.1 Actinomycetota bacterium | reverse complement strand
CGGGTCAGCTTCCCGCTCGGCTCTCGATGTCCGCGGCTCCGATCGGCGTGGGTCGATTTTGCTGATGCCAGGGCAAGCCGACACCGTCTCCGGCTCCGTGCAGAGGCTGCCGCAGGCCTCGCCGGAGGCGGGACGGAAACGTTCGACGGTGCGGCCGCATCGACCACGCTCAGCGGTCGGGTCGACGACGATGCCCACCTCCCCGTCCACCGCTGAGAGCCCCCCGCCGCCGGCTGGTCCACGCGCAACGGAACCCGCCTCCCCGACCGTCAGTATCTCGCCGAGCGCTCCCGCGGTGGTGCTGCTCTCCGTGGTCACGGTGACAGATGCAGTCGTCGCGACAGTTCCCGCCGTTCCCGAGCGGCCGGTCCGGCTGCCCGAACTGCCTGCCCTACCCTTGGATCTGCCCTAGATCTGCCAGGTTGAGTCGCGCAGCACGGGAATGCGCTCGCCCTCGCGCGTGACTCCGGTCACGTGCACCTCGGACGAGCCGATCATGAAATCGATGTGGATGCTCGAGCGGTTCAGCCGCTGGCGATCCTCGTCGCCCACTGCCGCGTCGTAGGCCGAACCGAGTGCGACGTGGCTCGCCGCGTTCTCGTCGAGGAGCGTGTCGTAGAAGACCGTCTCGAGTGGACCGATGCGGCCTTCCCGGTCGACGAGTGCGAGCTCGCCCAAGCGCGCGCCTCCCTCGTCGTGCCCGACCATTGCGCGCAGAGTTTCGGCGCCGGACTCGGCTTCGATCTGCACGGCACGACCGGCTTCGAAGCGCACCGTCAGCCCATCGATGATGCGGCCCTGTGTGGTGAGCGGCTTGGTCGCGCGGACGACCCCCTCGGTGCGCTCGGGATCGGGCGAGGTGAAGACCTCCTCGGTCGGGAGGTTCGCCATGTGGGAAATCCCGTCGATCGTCGTGTCCCCTCCGCCGATCCAGTGCGATGTGGGCAGCAGGCCGACCGTCAGGTCGGTCCCGGGCCCCTCGAGGTGGATCGCGTCGAAATTCCGTTCGCTCAGACGCTCCGCCACCCCCTTCAGCACAGCGCTTCGTTCCCGCCAGGCGGTCTCGGGATCGTCCTCGTCCAGGCGGCAGATGTGAACCACCTGGTCCCAGAGCTTGTCGAGCGCGGCCTGCGGCTCGAGGTCCGGGTAGACGAGCTGGGCCCACTTCTCGGACGGCCCGGGCGCGACACACCAGTTGACCGTGCGTTGGTTGATGACCGTCGTCCATTCCTTCACACGCGGAAAGACGTCCCGGCCGAGCCGCTCCGGGTCCAGATCATCGAAGAGGTGCGGCTCGATCGGGCCGCTGAGAGAGATCGTCGCGCCGCGCTCCTCGCCGAGCTGCAGTGTTCGTTCGCCGTACCAGGGCGGGACGAAGTCGAGCACGTCGTCGGGCGCGTAGAGCACGCGCTCCCGCTTCAGATGCGGATCCCAGTAATGAACGTCGACGAACTTGGCGCCGCGCTTGTACGCGCTCGCCGTGATCGCGCGCGTGAGCTCTTCCTTCCCGAGCCCGGAGCCGACGTCGAGAATCTGGCCCTTCTGCACGTTGGCGCCGAAGTTGACCAGCAGGTCGGCGAGGGATTCGAGGCGGGAGGCCATGGGCAGGCGATGCTAGCTGGGCCGCGAATGGCGCTGCATGAAGACTGCGCAGGCGATCGAACGCTTCCTCAACTCACCCGCGCTGGGCGAAGGGACGCGGCGCTCCTATCGCCACGACGTCGAGGAGTTCGCAGGCTGGCTGCAACGACGGAACCTCGGCGTCGGTGATGTGGACGTGAGGGTGCTCACTGACTACGCGGCCGAGCTGGGCCGCGCGCGGCCGCGAAAGCTTGCGCCGGCGACGATCGCGCGGAAGGTCGCGGCGATCCGCAGCTTCCTCCGCTTCACACTCGGGCCGACCAACGTGCCGGACGTCTCGCTTGCGCCTCGGCGACCGAAGCGCCTTCCCGACACGCCCAAGACGGCAGAGGTCGAGGCCGCGCTCGAGGCGCTGGTGGGCGACGGGCCGCTGCCGTTGCGCAACCGCGCTCTCGTCGAGCTCGTCTATTCGGCAGGGCTGCGCAGCGCGGAGGCGGTCGGGCTCGATCTCGCGGACGTGGACTTCGACCGCGAGCAGCTGCACGTCCGCGGCAAGGGCGGCAAGGAACGGATCGTTCCCCTCGGGGAAGAGGCGGGGCATCTGGTTGCGCAGTACCTGCATGAAGCACGTCCCCAGCTCGCGGCAGGTGCCGAGAACGCCTTGTTCCTCTCGGCGCGAGGCAAGCGGCTGGACACGTCGACCCTGCGGCGAGTGTTCGCGCACCCACATCGTTTGCGCCATGCATTCGCGACTCATCTGCTCGAGGGCGGCGCCGACCTGCGCACGATCCAGGACCTCCTCGGCCACAGCTCCCTCTCCACGACACAGCTGTACAGCCATGTAGACGGCCGCCGACTGCGGCGCGTCTACGACAAGGCGCACCCGCGCTCGTAGTCGCGGCGGGAGGCGATCTGACGCTCGCCCCGAAAGCGTGCCTGGTGGAACCGTCTGCGCCCGATCCCGAAGTCGAAGGCTTTCTCGCGCTGCTTGCAACCCGCCGCGCGCCGAAGACGGTCGACGCGTATCGACGCGACCTCTCCGCACTGGCGGCCTGGCTCGACCGGCCCGTCGGGCGAATCACGACGGAGCAACTCGAGCAGTACCTCGCCGAGCTGCGCGCGGCCGGTCTGTCGCCGTCGACGATCGCGCGGCGGGTCGCTGCGATCCGCTCCTTCTTTCGCCATCAGGCGCTGCTCGGCGCACGCACGGACAATCCCGCCGCCGAGCTCGACCTGCCGCGACGCCGGCGCACACTGCCGCGCACGCTTTCCCCCGCGGAAGCCGAGCGGCTCGTCGAGGCTGCGAACGGGACGACGCCGCGCGCCCTGCGCGACCGCGCTCTCGTCGAGCTCCTGTACGGCGCGGGCCTGAGGGTCAGCGAGGCGGTCGGCTTGCAGAAGTCGAGCGTCGATCTCGACGCGCGCATCGTTCGCTGCATCGGCAAGGGGTCAAAGGAGCGGATCGTGCCGATCGGACGGCAGGCCGCGCAGGCACTCCAGCGCTACCTGGGGCGGGGACGCCCGTTCCTGGACGTGCGGCACCGCCCGGAGCTCTTCCTCAACGCGAAGGGCGGCGGCCTCACGCGCGCAGGCGCCTTCTTGATCCTCCGCAAGCTGGCGGCCAACGCCGGGCTGGAGCCGGGGCGAGTTCATCCGCACTTGCTCCGTCACTCCTTCGCCACGCATCTCCTCGAGGGCGGGGCCGACCTACGTTCGGTTCAGGAGATGCTCGGGCATGCTGATCTCGCGACGACCGAGCTATACACCCACATCTCCGATCGGCGACGCCGCGAGTTGTACTTCCAAGCGCATCCGCACGCGCGGAGAAAGACCAAGTAAGCAGCCTAGGACTTCGGTCCCGCGCGCTTCTTCAGGTCGGCCGCGACCGTCCGGGCGGCATTGCGTAGCTCGGTTTCCTGCTCGTCGTCCTCGGCCAGTCCGGTCAGCAGGACGATCGTCTCGCGCTGGGCGGATCCATTCCGCAGACAGACAACCGCGAGTCGTCGCACGGCTTGATTCGCGTCGGTGGTCACGATCGTGTGCAGCACCGGCCGGATCGCATTGACGACACTCGGGCTGTCCTTCGAGAGGAGCTGCGCGGACAGGAGCGCGGAGCCGCGCGCCGCCGGGCTGTCGTCGTCGAGCCCACGACGAAGGAGCTCGAGCTTCTGCCGGAAGCGAAACTGGCCGATCGCCCGATACGCAACGGCACGTTCCCGATAATCGCCGCTCCGGGCGGCGGATTCGAGCTCGTCCTCCCACTCTTTGCGCAGCGTGGCCAGCTCGCGCTCGGAACCCGACTGCGCGAGCTCGTCGGCCTTTGCGGCTGCCTCGACGAGGGACATGCGGCGCGGCACTCTAGCGCCCGCGGATAGAGTCCGGCGCCGTGGCCCACAGAGTTACGCTCATTCCGGGGGACGGCACCGGGCCCGAGTTGACCGAGGCGACACGCCGGGTCCTCGAGGCGACGGGAGTCGAGTTCGACTGGGACGTCCGGGAAGCCGGCGCCGACGTCATGGAGAAGTACGGCGGCAATCCGCTCCCGGACGAAGTCCTCGAGGCGATCCGCGAGACCGGCGTGGCGCTGAAGGGCCCGATCACGACCCCGATCGGCGGCGGCTTCCGCTCGGTCAATGTCGCGCTCCGCAAGAGCCTCGACCTCTATGGCCAAGTGCGGCCCTGCAAGACCTATCCCGGCGTGCGCACACGCTTCGACGATGTCGACCTGATCATCGTCCGCGAGAACACGGAAGACCTCTACGCAGGGATCGAATACGAGGAAGGCTCCGAGGAAGCGCGCGAGTTGATCGAGTGGATCAAGGCGCACGGCAGCGAGCTCGCGCACGAGGACGCCGGCATCTCCATCAAGCCGATCTCTATCACCGGCACGCGGAGGATCGTCCAGTTCGCCTTCGACTACGCGCGCCGGAACGGCCGCCGCAAGGTCACGGCGGTGCACAAGGCGAACATAATGAAGTTCTCCGACGGCCTATTCCTGCGCGTCGCGCAAGAGGTCGCCGCGGAGAACGACGACATCGAGTTCAACGATCGCATAGTGGACAACATGTGCATGCAGCTCGTCCAGCGCCCGGAGGAGTACGACGTCCTCGTGCTCCCGAACCTGTACGGCGATGTCCTCTCCGATCTCTGCGCTGGAATGATCGGCGGGCTCGGGCTCGCCCCCGGCGGCAACTTCGGCGAGAGCATCGCGATCTTCGAGCCGACGCACGGCTCCGCGCCGAAGTACGCAGGCCAGAACAAGGTCAATCCGATGGCGCAGATGCTCTCCGGGATGCTGATGCTCCGTCACCTCGACGAGCAGGAGGCCGCGAACAACCTCGAGCACGCGATCGCCGAAGTCATCCGGGAGGGCAAGAGCGTCACCTATGACATGAAGCCCACGCGCTCAGACCCCAGCGCCGTCGGCACGAGCCAGGTCGCCGACGCGATCATCGAGAAGCTCGGGGTGCGCGTGTGAGGCGCAAGGTGACAGTCGTCGGCGCAGGGAACGTGGGCGCAACCTGCGCGCAGGTCCTGGCCGCGCGCGATTACGCGGACGTCGTCCTCGTCGACATCAAGGAAGGCCTTCCGCAGGGCAAGGCGCTGGACATCAACCAGATGGGGGCAGTGCTCGGCTACGAGCCGCGGGTGACCGGCTCGAACAGCTACGACGAGTCAGCGGGCTCCGACGCCGTCGTCATCACCGCAGGCCTGCCGCGCTCGCCCGGAATGAGCCGCGACGACCTTGTGGCGACGAACGAGAAGATCGTCAGGGACGTAACCGAGAAGGCGATCTCGAAGAGCCCCGACGCGATCCTCATCGTCGTCTCGAACCCGCTCGACGCGATGTGTCACGTCGCGAAGAACGTCTCCGGCTGGCCGAAGGCGCGGGTGTTCGGCATGGCCGGGATCCTCGACACCGCGCGCTTCTCGACCTTCATCGCGTGGGAGACGCAGGCTTCGGTCAAAGACGTCACGGCCATGGTGCTCGGTGGGCACGGTGACCAGATGGTTCCTGTGGTGAGCGCGACAACCGTGGGCGGCATCCCGCTGCAGAAGATCGTCAGCGTGGAAAGGATCGACGCGATGGTGCAGCGGACTGCGAAAGGCGGCGGGGAGCTCGTCGAGCTGCTCGGGACGTCCGCCTGGTACGCGCCGGGCGCCGCCGCCGCCCAGATGGTCGACTCGATCATGCTCGACGAGAAGCGAGTGCTTCCCTGTACGGCCTATCTCGAAGGCGAGTACGGCATCGATGGCCTGTACATGGGCGTGCCGGTCAAGCTCGGTTCCAGCGGCATCGAGGCGATCTACGAGCTCGACCTGACCAAGGAGGAGCAGGCAATGCTGAACGACTCGGCCGGCGCCGTGCGTGAAGTCGTCGGCGTGCTCACCTCGTAGCCATGGATCTCGGTCTCAAAGGCCGGACCGCGATCGTCAGCGGCGCATCCTCCGGCCTCGGCCTGGCAACGGCCGAGGCGCTGGCGGCTGAAGGTGCGAACGTGACCATGTTCGCGCGGCGACGCGACGTGCTCCAGCGTGAGGCGGACCGCGTCGGCGCCCTCGCCGTACGCGGTGACGTCACGAACCCGCGCGACCTCGAGGCAGTCGTGCGCCAGACCGTGGCCGCGTTTGGCGGCATCGACATCCTCGTCTGGAACAGCGGCGGTCCGCCGCCCGGGCCGGCCGTCGGAATCAACCCTGAGTCGCTCGAGGAGGCCGTCGAGCTGCTCTTCTTCCCGGCGGTCCGGCTCGTCGATTTTTGCCTGCCCTATCTCGTTCAGAGCCCGGCCGGCCGAATCCTCATCTTCACCTCGGTCGCTGCGAAGGAACCGACCGACCACCTGGCGCTCAGCAACGCCGTGCGGCCGGGTGTGCACGGCTGGGCCAAGACCCTCTCCCGCGAACTCGGCCCTCGCGGTGTCACGGTGAACTGCGTCGCACCAGGCCGGATCGAGACCGCGCGACTCGCGCAGCTGTACCCCGAAGGCCCGACCGAAGCCGACCTGAAGGCCATTCCGGTGGGGCGCTGGGGCACCCCGCAGGAGTTCGGCGACGTGGCGTGCTTCCTCGCCTCCGACCGCGCCCGTTATGTAACGGGGACGACGGTGGTCGTCGACGGCGGACTTTCGCGGGGCCTGTACTAACTCGTGCCGAGCAGAGTGCCGTCGCCGTTCCGGCTCGCCTCGGCTGGGGTGATCCTGCTGGTCGTAGCGTTCGTCATCCTGCTCACGCGCGGAACCGACAAGTACCTCGAAATTCCGGACAACGCTCATCCCCTCGCCGATCTCGTGCAAGTGCCCGGCGCGAAACCGCAGGACGACGGCGGCGGGATCTACTACGTCGACATTCTGCTCAGGCCGGCGTCACTGCTCGAGGCGCATGTCTCGCTCATTCGGCCCGAAGGCTCCGACCTGATCGATCGCACGCAGATCGTGCAGCCGGGAATCTCCGATCAGGAACGCGTCAAGCTCGACCTCGCAACGATGAAGATCTCGCAGGAGGTCGCCTCGGTCGTCGCCCTGCGCCAACTCGGTTATCGGGTTCCCATCCGCTCCGGCGGCGTCCGCGTCGTGGCCGTGACCTCGGGGTCACATGCAGCCGGCGTGTTGCAGCCCGGCGACGTCATCGTCTCGGCGAACGGGAAGCCGGTGCGCACTCGTACCGACCTTGCCGCCGTGTCCGCTCAGCTCAAGCCGGGGGACCCAGTGAAGATCGTGGTCCGGCGGGCCGGCAAGAAGCTCACTTTCTCGATCCGAACGATCGCTGACAGCCAGGATCCAAAGCGGGCGATCATCGGCGTCTTGCCGATCCAGGCCCTGAATGTTCACCTGCCGTTCCCGATCAAGTTCAACCTCCGCAAGGTGGGCGGGCCGTCGGCCGGGCTCGCGTTCGCGCTCGAGCTGATGGAGAAGAAGGGCCGCGACGTCGACCACGGCTACAACATCGCCGCGACCGGTGAGATTCAGCCGGACGGATCGGTGACGCAAATCGGCGGTATCAAGCAAAAGACGATCGGCGCGCGAAAATCGCACATCGACGTGTTCCTGGTGCCGGTCGATGGGGACAACGCGCGCGATGCGAAGCGCTACGCCCATGGGCTTCGCATCATCCCTGTTAGGAGTTTTCAACAGGCGTTGCAGGCGTTGGCAACGCTGCCGCCAAAGAGCTAAAACGGCGCAGTTTTCGGCAGAGTCGAATCTGCCGGAAAATGGTTAGTTTTCATCTGCGAACACCCTTGTCTGCGCGAGCGGCCTTCGTAGTATCACCCGTTGTTACTGCGGCCCTAAACTCTAGGCAGGGGTGAAAATTGAGCAAGCGGGATCAACTGACCTGCGACGACTGCTATTTCCGTCGCGCCGGGCTCTGTGCCCTTCCGACCGACGCGCCCTGCCCTACCTTCCGGCTCAACAGCCGTGGGTCCCTCGTCCCACCTCGCCAACCGCGCCTCGTCCCGAGGCCGCTCGGCGACTTCGCTCAGGTGGCGACGGCGGGCTAGACCGGCAGTGGTTCCCGGACGAGGGCCGCGAGTCTGCGCACGCCTTCTCTGATCTCGTCCGGGGACACGAAGCTGAAAGCAAGCCGCACAGTGTTCGGCGCGCCGCCGAAGTCCGCACCGGGCACGTACGTGACGCCCGCCGCGGTCGCACGGTCGAGTAACACGCCAGCGTCGGCGCCTTCGGGTAGCTCGAGCCAGATGAAGTAGCCGCCCTGCGGCCGGCTCCAACGCGCATCCGGAAGCTCGCGTTCCAGCGCTTCGAGCATCGCATCGCGACGGGCGCGGAGAAGCGTCGACACTCGTTCGAGGTTCGGCTCGAAGTTGCCGCGCCGCAGAAACTCGAACACGGTCGCCTGTCCGAGCAGGACCGGTGTGATGTACGTGGACGTCGCGAGCGCCTCGAGCTCGCGCTGCAGCGTCAGGGGCAGGACGAAGTAGCCGACGCGAAGCCCCGGCGCGATTGTCTTCGAGAAAGAGGACGAGTACGCCACATGGGTTCCGCCCTCGAGTTCGAACAACGTCGGCGGCGCGCCGCCGTCGAAGCGGACGAGGCCGTAGGGATCGTCCTCCAGCACGAGCAGCTCATGCTCGCTCGCGAGCTCGGCGAGCCGGTGACGGCGCTCCGTGCTGAGCGTCCGCCCGCTCGGATTCTGGAACGTGGGGATGGTGTAGAGGAATGCCGGCTTGCTGCCGGTCTTGAGCGCCCGTGCGAGCACATCGAGGTCGAGCCCCTCGGCGTCCATGGCGATCGGCGTCGTCTCGACACCGTGTGCGGCGAGAATCTTCAGCGGGCGATCGTACGTCGGTACCTCGACCAGCACGCGCTCGCCCGCGAACCGTTCCGCGAGAAAGACCATTCCCTGCAGCGAGCCGTTGGTGACGAGCACCCGCGCGGGATCGACACCGTGACGCTCTGCGATCCACTTGCGCAACGGGCCGTAACCGGCCGACGAACCGTACGAGAGAACCGTGTCTCCGTCGCGCTCCAGCGCGGCCTGTGCACAGTCGGCCAGCTCCTCGACCGGAAGACACTCGGGCGCAGGGATGCCCCGGGCGAAGGAGATCTGCTCCATCTGCTGAGTTTAGGTGCGGGCGCCGAAGCGCTCGGCCACGATCTGCGCGACCTCGGTCGGAGTCGTCCCGACCTGAATGCCCGCTGCTTCCAGCGCTTCCTTCTTCGCCTGCGCCGTGCCCGAGGAGCCGGAGATGATCGCCCCGGCGTGGCCCATGGTCTTTCCGGGCGGCGCCGAGAACCCGGCGATGTAGGCGAGCACGGGCTTCGTCACGTGATCCTGGACGAAGCGAGCCGCCTTCTCCTCCTCGTCGCCGCCGATCTCGCCGACGAGGACGATCAGTTCCGTCTCCGGATCCGATTCGAACCGCTGGAGCACGTCGATGAACGAGGCGCCGACGACCGGATCGCCACCGATGCCGACGATCGTCGAATTCCCGAGCCCGAGCTGGGTGAGCTCGTGACCGATCTGGTACGTGAGCGTGCCGGAGCGCGAGACGAGGCCGATCGAGCCCTCCGAGAAGATCTCGGCGGGGATGATCCCGACGTTGGCTTTCCCCGGCGAAAGCACGCCGGGGCAGTTCGGCCCGATCATGGTCACGCCCTTGCCACGGATGTACGTGTAGACCCGCAGCATGTCGTGGGCGGGAATGTGCTCGGTGATGCAGATCACCGTGCCGATGCCGGCGTCGACAGCCTCGTAGATGGCGTCGGTCGCAAAGCTGGCGGGCACGAAGATGAGGGTCGTGTTCGCGCTCGTCTCCTGCACCGCGTCGGCGACCGTGTTGAACACCGGAATGCCTTCGACGTCCTGGCCCCTCTTGCCGGGCGTGACACCGGCGACTACGTGGGTTCCGTAGTTGCGGTTGCGCAGTCCGTGGAAGCGGCCTTCGCTTCCTGTCAGCCCCTGGACGACGAGACGCGTGTCCTTGTCGACGATGATGGCCATTACTTCTGGGACTTCCGCGCTTTGACAACGATGGACTTCAGCGTCAGCACGCCGTCCTCGACGCGGTCGGCCAGCAGCTCGCGGACGCGAGCAGCGTCCGTAGGCGGTGTGTCGACACGCGCGAGCCAGTCAGCGACGACGGGGTGGCGCTCGAAGTGCTCGAGCTGTTCGACCTCGAAGCCGGCGTCGGTGAGCATCTCCTTCCACTCCTCCTCGGAGTAGCAACGCACGTGAGTCGGGTCGCGAAGCCGCTCTGCCTCCTCGACCAGCTCGTCGACGAAGACGTTGTCCTCGATCACGACGACACCCTGCGTGACGCGCGCCATTTCGGCGATCGCCTTGCGAATGTCCTGGAAGTGATGGGGCGCGATCCGGCAGGTGACGACGTCGAAGCTCCCGTCCTCAAACGGCAGCTCCTCGGCGGGTGAGACGACGTCCGGCCGCATGCCCGGGGCCGGATCGACGGTGACGACCGTGCAGCCTTCGTCGCGCAGCCGTCTCGCAACGTGGCCGCCGCCGGTCGCGACGTCGAGCACCTTCACATCGTGGCCAGGGTCGCACCATTCGACGAGCAGATCGAGATCCGGCCCTTCACGATGCGTGGGACTCTCGCGGAACGCGTCCGCACGCTGCGACCAGACGTCGCTCATTGGGCAGCCTCTGTCCAATGAGCGAGGGAAGGGGCAGCGGGGGAAACCCTGAGGTTTCCCCTCTTGCTCTCCTCGGCCCACGCGGCGATCTCAGCGGCGCGGGGGCTGAGGCGATCCCTAGAGAAGGGAGCTCGTGAGGGAAACATGGTTTCCCTCACGGGAACGAGCCGAAGGCGAGCGACGGTCATGCCGCCAACTCGACTGCACGCTGCGCCGCTTCGAGCATCGTCGGCTCGACATGGAGGTTCGCAGGCGCCGCCTCGGCGAGGAGCCTCCGGCCTTCCTCAGCATTCGTGCCGTCGAGCCTGACGACGATCGGGAGCTCGATCTTCATCTGATCGAGCGCAGTCAGGATTCCGCGCGCGACCTCGTCGCAGCGCGTGATCCCACCGAAGATGTTGAAAAAGATCGAGCGCACGTGGTCGTCGCTCGTGATCACCTCGAGGGCATCGACCACGCCCTGCGCGTCGCCACCGCCACCCAGGTCGCAGAAGTTCGCCGGGCGGCCCCCCGCGACCACGACCACGTCCACGGTCGACATCGAAAGCCCCGCGCCGTTCCCGAGAATTCCGACCTCGCCGTCGAGCTTGACGTAGGTCACGCCTTTCTCGCGCGCGAGCCGCTCGTGTGGGTCGGCCGCCTCGACGTCGCGCATCTCCGCGATGTCGGGATGGCGGAAGAGCGCGCTGTCGTCGACCGTGAACTTGGAGTCGAGCGCGCGCACCTCGCCATCCGGCGTCACGATCAGCGGGTTGATCTCCGTGAGCATCGCGTCGGACTCGACGAAGCAGGTGTAGAGCCTCTCGATGATGCCGAGGATCTGCTTCTGCTCACTCGGGTCCTCGATCGCCGCGCCGTAGACCAGGCGGCGTGCTTGGTAGGGCTGGAAGCCCTCGAGCGGATCCGCGTGCAGGCGCGCGAGCGCGTCGGGGTTCTCCTCGGCGACCTGCTCGATCTCGATCCCGCCTTCCGTGGTGAGCATGAAGAGAGGCTGCTTCGTCCCGCGATCGAAAGTGATCGAGAGGTAGTACTCCTTCGCGATGTCGGAAGCCTGCTCGATCCAGACCTTTCGGACGACGTGGCCGTTGATGTCGAGACCGAGGATGTCACGTGCCTTCGCTTCCGCGTCGGCCGGGTCTTCCGCGAGCTTCACGCCGCCCGCTTTGCCACGCCCGCCGGTCAGGACTTGGGCCTTGACGACGACAGGCCCGCCGATCTCCTCGGCGGCAGTCCGAGCTTCCTCCGGGGTCGTCGCGAGGCGACCCTCGGATACCGGGATGCCGAAGCGCGCAAAGAGCTGCTTGCCCTGGTATTCGTAGAGATCCACCGGCGCGGCACTCTACCCGTGGCCCACCGCGCGTCGCCGCCACTCTCCAGGTACACGCGCGCGCGGCCCCACCCGGGTGGGGGTGATCACCCACCACCCTCTGCGATCGACGATACCGCCGGAAGTCCTACGCGTCTGCGCCGATTCTGCGCCGAAATCTCACTCGGTCGTCACGAGGCAGATCACCTGGCCGGTCGTGACCTGCTGGCCGGGGGCTACGGACAACTCGGTGACGCGACCGGCGCGGTGCGCGTGCACCTCGTTCTCCATCTTCATCGCCTCGACGATGCAAAGGACCTGGCCCGGCTCCACATCGTCGCCGTCCGCCACCTCGACCGCGAGCACAGTTCCCTGCATCGGGCTCACGACCGCGTCGAGCCCTGCGCCGGCTCCACTTCCGCGCGCGCGTTCGCGACGGCGCCTCCCGAGCTCGGCGTGGGCAGGCTCGGGGCGAAGGACTCGCACCTCGAAGCGCCGTCCATCCACCTCGACCGAGCGAACGGCCTCACGCACGTCAGCGGCCGTTCCGAGCTCCGCAGCCCCGACCGGCCGCCCATTTTCGAACTCGGCAGCGCAGGCCGCGAGCAACTCGGACTCGACGAGGCCGTGGCACGTCTCGCCGTCGACGAAGCACGGATGCGTCAGCAAGGCCTTGTGGAACCCGATCAACGTCTTCACTCCGTCGACCACGAACTCGTCGAGGGCGCGCAGCATCCGGCGCCGCGCCTGCTCACGGTCGACGCCGTGCACCACGAGCTTCGCGATCATCGGATCGTAGAGCGGAGAGATCTCACTGCCGGCGACGACACCCGAGTCGACGCGCACACCCGGCCCGCCCGGCTCGCGGTAGCGGGTGATCGTCCCCGGCGCAGGAAGGAAACCGTTGGAGACGTCCTCCGCGTTGATCCGGCACTCCAGAGAGTGGCCGTGCAAGTGCACGTCCTCCTGTCGCACAGAGAGCGGCTGTCCCGCCGCAATCAGCACTTGCTCGCACACGAGGTCGAGACCGGTCACCATCTCCGTCACCGTGTGCTCGACCTGGATGCGCGTGTTCATCTCCAGAAAGAAGTAGTCGCCGTCGCGCGAGAGCAGGCCTTCGATCGTGCCTGCACTCTGGTAACCGACGGCGCGCGCAGCGTCGACGGCGATCGCACCGATCCGCTCGCGCAACGCGTTGTCGACGGCGGGTGAGGGTGTCTCCTCGACGAGCTTCTGGTGACGGCGCTGAATCGTGCAGTCGCGCTCGCCCAGGTGGATGACGTTGCCGTGCGCATCGGCGAGCACCTGCACCTCGACATGGCGCGGATCCTCGAGGTACCGCTCGACGTAGACAGCCGGATCCGAGAAGTAGGCCTCGCCCTCGCGGCGCGCGGACTCGAACGACCGCTCGACCTCGGCCGGATCGCGCACGACCTTGAGCCCCTTGCCACCGCCTCCCGCCGACGCCTTGATCGCAATCGGCCACCCGAGCTCGTCACCCAGCCTGCGCACCTCCTCGGCGGATTCGACGGGCTCGGTGACGCCCGGGATGATCGGGACGCCCGCTGCGCGCATCCGTTCCCGCGCTTCGATCTTGGATCCCATCGCTTCGATCGCCTCGGGCGGCGGGCCGATCCACACGAGACCCTGCTCCCCGCACGCGCGTGCGAAGGCCGCGTTTTCGGCAAGGAAGCCGTAGCCGGGATGGACGGCCTCCGCGCCGGCTCGCCGTGCGGCGTCGAGGATCCGCTCCTGATTCAGATAGCTCTCGGCGGGAGGGCCACCGCCGATCAGGTACGCCTCGTCGGCGTACGTCACGTGTGCCGAATTCCGGTCGACGTCCGAGTAGACGGCGACCGTGCCGATGCCGAGCTCGCGCAGCGTCCGGAAGACGCGGATCGCGATCTCCCCTCGGTTGGCGACAAGCACCTTGCTGAAAACGGCCACTGCCCCTCTATTGTTGCCAGGGTGAACCTCCCGGACGGTCTGACGGTCGCGCGCGCCGCCTCCGTCCCCTTCGTCATCTTGCTCTACGCGTGGAACTTCCACGGTCACAACTATTGGGCGACTGCGCTCTTCGCCGCCGCGATGGCCACGGACTGGTTCGACGGGCGCATCGCGCGCAGCCGCGGCCACTCCTCCCCGCTCGGCTCGCTGCTCGATCCCGCAGCGGACAAGATCCTCGTGCTCGCGGTGCTGATCATGCTCGTGGACCAGCGAGTCGCGCCCGGCTGGATGGTCGCGGCCATCGTCGTGAGGGAGTTCCTGGTCACCGCGCTGCGCCTCGCCGCACTCGAGCGAGGCGTGGTGCTCGAAGCACGCGATCTCGGCAAGCTGAAGACCTGGTCGCAAGCGGTTGCCGCGGCCGTCGGCGGTTTTGCCGCTGCGGGAGCCTGGCGAGATGACGTTGCGTGGTGGGCGCTGCTCGTCGCGGTGGTGCTGACGTGGATCTCCGGGCTGGACTACGCCCGCGTTGCCCCGCGTCTCTGGCGCGGCAGCGCGGCGGCCTGATCGTCGTCGTCCTCAGACCCAGGGCCTAGCCCGGCGCGGCGCCAGGGCGACAGGCCGGTCAGACGCTCCTTTTCGAGCGCCTCGAGGATGGCTCGGCGCTCGTCCTCGGTGGGGTGCGGCGTGATCTCGACGTCCACGGTTTCCAAGAGAGGTCGCCCGGGCGACCGTATTAACCAGCTTCTTTGGTCTCGATGACCTCCTGAAGCGCTCACACAGTACGGCATTAAAGAGATACGGCGACCCGCCGATAGGACAGGCATGCGCTGCCGCCGCCTTGCGTATGTCTGGGCGCTCGTAATACTCCTCACGCTGTCGCCGGCCTACGCCGCCGCCAAGCCGGGGACTTCGTGGGCACAGGCCGAGCTCGAGACCGTAGTGGCCGCTGGAATCATGGCCAAGGCGGCGGCGGCGCGACCCGACAGTCCCCTCACCCTGGGAGAGCTGGAAAACATCGTCGCCGGCCTGACGCATACCCAGGCCGCTGCGCCCGCCTCACCCACCACAAAGGTCACGATGGCCGCTCTCGACGCGAGGCTCGTCGCCGCACTCGGCCTCAGCGACAGCGCGAGGCTCTTCACGCAATCGGCGAAGACCGCAGGGCTCAAGCCTCCCTCCCGCTTCGGGACCGAAGCCGTTGCCCGCCTGCTCGGTCTCCGCACGAACCACCCGGCCGCACTCGATGCTCTCGAGCTCTTGCCGGGCCAGCCGGCCAACCGCGCCGAAGCCGCCTACTCCGCCGCCCGAATCCTGCAGCTCGGCGAGCGCGACGTTCGGGGCGTACCGGAGCTCGCGGCCTCCTTCGTCCTGCCCGTACTGACGCCGTGGCAGAAGAAGGTGCTGACGACAGCGGTGCGCTTCATCGGGTACCCGTACGTCTGGGGCGGGGAGAGCGAGTTCCCGGAGTCGCCCTTCGGGCCGCAGGTACACGGAGGTTTCGACTGCTCGGGCTTCGTGTGGCGGATCTACAAAGTGGAGCCGTACGCCGAGGGCGGCACGCTCGCCGAAACGCTCCAGGGCCGCACGACCTATGCGATGAGCGGTGAGGTTCCTGCCGCGAAGCGAATCACCCTCGCCAAGCTCGAGCCCGCCGACGTCATCTTCTTCGGAGCGAAGGGACCGGAGTCGAAGGCCGCGCAGATCGACCACATGGGCGTCTACCTCGGCAACGGCTGGTTCATTCATTCGTCGCACTACGGAGTTGCGGTCGCAACGCTCTCCGGCTGGTACGAGAAACGCTTCGCGTGGGGCCGCCGCCCGCTCGCCGAAGCAGGCCTCGTTTCTCCCGCTTAAAAGTTGCATTCGCCTAAATCCCCCTAAGGGGGGATACGCTCACCCGGTCCCGGCGAAAGAATCTGCCCGTCTGGCGTCTTTGTGTGGGGAGGTTCATGCGGATGTTGCAGTGGAAACCAAAGCTGATTGCGCTCGTGGCCATCCTGGCGCTCGTCGCGGCAGTCTCGGGACAGTTCACCTGGGACGCGCTCGATCTCTTCAGCCGGTTCTAAGCCTGACGTGAGCTCCCAGGCGGTCACACCCCGCCGGCTTACAGCTCTCATCCTTCCTGTCTGTCTGGCGGGCCTCGGTGTCTTGACCGCGGCCGGCTATGTCTTCGCGACCACAGCGCACAGTGGTCGCGAGCTGCTGAGCCTCGCCGCACTCACCGCGGCTGCGACGCTCGCGGAACGCTTCCCGGTGCCGATCAATGCGGAGACCGGCGGAGGCGTGCTCTCCCTGACGTTCGTCTTCGCGGTTGCCGCAATCGTCCTCTTCGGTTGGGCCGCCGGCGCCCTGCTTCTGCTCGCGGCCACGGCCGTCGTCCAGCTTGCGCAGCACCGGCCGCTGCAGCGCATCGCCTTCAACGTCGCGGTTCTCGCTCTCGTCGCTCTCGCCGCAGGTGCGTTGATCGCTCCGATCGACGGCGAGAGCGTCGGCGCCGTGATCGCGCGCGTCGTGCTCGCGGCCACTGCCGACAACGTCGTCAACATCGTCCTGATCTCCGCGGCAATCGCACTCAGCAGCGGTCAGCCGTACCTCCAGCTGATGCGGACGCACGTGCGCGCGACCTTCGTGCCGTTTGCGTTCATGGCCTCTGCAGCGCTGATGCTCGTCGTGCTGTGGGAACGCGCGCCGGTCCTGTCGATTGCACTCGTGGGACCGCTGCTCGCGATCGCGCTGTACCAGCGCTCCACGCACCGCGCCCTGCGCGCGATGCGGCTGGCGCTCACGGATCCGCTGACCGGCCTTGGCAATCACCGTCACTTCCACGAGCGGCTCCAGCGCGAGCTGTTGAGCGCGGAGGAGCAGGCGAGGCCACTGACGCTCTGCTTCGTGGACGTCGACAACTTCAAAAAGATCAACGACCGCTACGGGCACCCTTCGGGCGACCGGGTGCTCTCACAGGTAGGCGCCAGGCTACGCCAGGGCGGCGAGGCCTTTCGGCTCGGCGGCGACGAGTTCGCGCTCCTCTTCGTAGACCACGACGAGGGGATGGCGCTCGCAGCTGCGAACTCGATCGTGGAGCGGATTGCCACGGTCAACTTCGATCACATCGGCCCTGTGACGGTCAGCGCGGGGCTCGCGACCTTCCCGATGCAGGGCCACGGTCGAGACGAGCTGATTCGCCTCGCCGACAGTGCCCTCTACTGGGCGAAAGAGCACGGCAAGAACCGGGTGCGGCTCTACCGCCCGGAGGTGGTCGAGCTCTCGGAGCTCAAGCGGCTCGCAGCAGGCCCTGACAAAGCCGCCCGTTACCGAGCAGCCGCATCCCTCGCGAAAGCGGTCGACGCTCGCGACACGTACACGGGCAGTCACTCCGAACGGGTCAGCGAGCTCGCCGCGAGGGTCGCGAAGCGCTTGGGTCTCGACGCGGAGCAGGTCGAGCTCACGCGTCTCGCCGGCAGCCTGCACGATCTCGGCAAGCTCGCAATTCCGGAGGAGATCCTGCGCAAGCCGGGCACGCTGAGCGATTCGGAACGACTCGTGCTGGAGCGCCACCCGCAGATCGGTTTTCGCATGCTCGACAGCCTCGGCGTCGATCCGGTCGCGGCTCTCGTGCTGCACCATCACGAGCGGTGGGACGGGACCGGATATCCGGACGGTCTGCGCGGCGAGCAGATCCCCCTTGGCGCGCGGATCATCTTCGTCACCGACGCGTTCGACGCGATGACGACCGACCGCACCTACCGGCCCAAGCGCTCCCCCCAGGCGGCGCTGGCCGAGCTCGAGCGCTGCGCGGGCACACAGTTCGACCCTGGCATCGTCGCGGCCTTCGCGGAGGAGCTCGGACAGAGCGCCTCCCTGGAGGCCGCGCCGGCTCTCGCCTCGTAGCTGATCGTCATGGCGCGCGCAGCGCGCCGGATCACAATGGGATGTTGCCGTGCTTGCGCCGCGGGCGCGGCTCCTGCTTCGTCAGCGCGGTCTCGAGCGCATCGATCAGCACCGGCCGCGTGCGGCGCGGTTCGATCACCTCGTCCACGTAGCCGCGCTCCGCTGCGGAGTACGGATTGGCGAACCGCTCGCGGTAGTCCTCGATCAGCTCCGCTCGCCGGGCCTCGGGGTCGTCGGCCTCGTCGAGCTCCTTCCGGAAGATGATGTTCACCGCGCCGTCGGGCCCCATCACGGCGACCTCGGCGGTCGGCCACGCGAAGTTGAAGTCCGCACGGATGTGCTTCGAGCTCATGACGTCGTACGCGCCGCCGTAGGCCTTCCGCGTGATCACCGTCAGCTTCGGCACCGTCGCCTCTGCGTACGCGTAGAGCAGCTTGGCACCGTGCCGGATGATCCCGCCCCACTCCTGCTGCGTCCCGGGCAGGAACCCCGGCACGTCCACCAACGTGACGAGCGGAATGTTGAACGCATCGCAGAAACGGATGAAGCGCGCCGCTTTCACCGAGGAGTCGATGTCCAGCACGCCGGCGAGCGAGCGCGGCTGGTTGCCGATGAGCCCGACCGGATGTCCGCCCAGGCGGGCGAGGCCGCAGACCACGTTCTCCGCCCAGTGCTCGTGCACCTCCAGGAAGTCGCCGTCGTCGACGACACGCCGGATCACCTCGTGCATGTCGTACGGCTTGTTCGGGTTGTCCGGGATGAGCGTGTCGAGCTCGGGCTCTTCCCGG
This sequence comes from Actinomycetota bacterium, assembly GCA_030854665.1. Lineage (GTDB taxonomy): Bacteria > Actinomycetota > Thermoleophilia > Gaiellales > Gaiellaceae > 3-1-20CM-4-69-9. Next base: position 897 of record JALYST010000117.1, on the reverse strand, counting down.
TCACGAGGATCCGACGGCTCCGCGAACGGTGGCGGATCCATGTTGTTCTGAGGCAGAAACGACACGAGGTAGCGCGCGTCCTCGAGGCAGGCCTTCTCGTCGGGAGCGATGAAGTGCGCAACACCCGACTTCGCGGCGTGCGTCGAGGCGCCGCCGAGCTCCTCGAAGGTCACCTCCTCGCCGGTCACCGTCTTCACGACGTCGGGACCGGTGATGAACATGTATGACGTCCCCTCGACCATGAAGACGAAATCCGTGATCGCGGGCGAATAGACGGCGCCACCCGCACAAGGGCCCATCACCAGCGAGAGCTGCGGGATCACTCCCGAGGATTGAACATTTCGCCAGAAGATCTCGGCATAGCCCGCGAGCGACACGACGCCTTCCTGGATGCGCGCGCCGCCCGAGTCGTTGATCCCGATCACGGGGCAGCCGAACTTCAGCGCCATGTCCATCACCTTGCAGATCTTCTCCGCGAAGACCTCGCTCAGCGAGCCACCGAAGACCGTGAAGTCCTGTGAGAAGACGAAGACCTTCCGGCCGAAGATCGTTCCGTACCCGGTGACGACCGCGTCGCCGTACGGCCGCCGCTCGAGCATCCCGAAGTTGGGCTCGCGGTGCCGGACGTAGCGATCGAGCTCCACGAAGGAGCCGGGATCCAGCAGCTCGACGAGTCGCTCGCGCGCAAGGAGCTTGCCCTGCTGGCGCTGGCGCTCGATGGCCTTGTCCGTGCCGGCGTGCTCGGCCTCGTCGCGAAGCTGCCGGAGCTGGTCGAGCTTTGACTCGGTGGAGTCGGCGCGCGGCTCGTCGGTCGTCGCCATACGTAGAGCCTAACCGCGGCCCGGCTGGGACATGTCTCGGTGTCCGACACCCGGCCGTGGCTCCGCGGGACAGTGG
>JALYST010000022.1 GCA_030854665.1 Actinomycetota bacterium | reverse complement strand
CCGGTCAGCCGTTCCACGATGTTCTTCTCTCTGGGCTTGGCCATGGCCCTATCGTGCCAGTTGCGATGGCGGCGCGTCGTGCCTACGCTCCACGCGTGAAAGGAGCCGCCGCCCTCCTCGCGCTCCTAGCGTGTGTCGCCGCCTCGGCGGGTGAGGCCAAACGCTCGCCCGTCACGCTCAGGGTGATGACGCGGAATCTGTATCTGGGCGCGAACCTCGACGCGATCGTCCAGGCGAAGTCGACTCGCGAGGCATTCCTGGCGGTCGAGAAGGGCTGGGGCGACGTGCAGGCAAACGACTTTCCGACTCGTGCACGCGCAATCGCAAAGGAGATCGCGAGCGCACGGCCGGACTTCGTCGGCTTACAGGAGCTATCGCTCTACCGAACGCAGACGCCGGCCGACTTCACCGTGACGCCCTCGACCGCGGTGGTGCTGGACTACGCCAAGGAGTTGCGTAAGGCGCTGGCGGCCCGAAAGCTTCGGTATCGCTTCCTCGCGATCGGCACTGGCACGGACGCGGAGCTGCCGAGCGGCGATCCGCCGAACATGGACATCCGGCTCACGATTCGCGACGGGTTGCTCGTGCGGATCGACAAGAAGATCAAGATCAGACGAGTGCGCACCGGTCTCTACTCGACGACCACGCCCCTCTTCGGCGGGTTCGTCACGGCGAAACGCGGCTGGGTACTTGCCGACGCGACGGTGGACGGCCGCACCTTCCGCGTGATCACGACGCACCTCGAGTCGTTCAACGACACGTCGCAGGTCGCGCAGGGGCTGGAGCTCGCCGCTCCCGGCGGTCCCGCGGACACGAAGCTGCCGACCGTCCTGCTCGGCGATCTGAACTCTCGCGCGGACGGGACTGGGACGGCGTCGCGCGCAAACCTACTCGCTGCGGGGTTCCAGGATGCGTGGCCGCAGGCGCATCCGGCCGACATCGGGCTCACCTGCTGCCATGGCGACGACCTGCGTGAAGTCGGCGGTTCGTTCTACAGCCGCATCGACTACGTGTTGATGCGGAACGGCTTCAGGGCCGTCGCAGCGGGCATCGTGGGTGAGGAGCCTGCCGACCGGCTTTCGGGCCTGTGGTCCTCGGACCACGCCGGCGTCTGGGCGCGCTTGCGTCTGCCCTAGGTCCTGATCAGGACCGGCGTGCCGCTGAAGGCCTGGTCGAACAGCTTCCTCAGCACGGGGTTCGGAATGCGGATGCAGCCGTTGGAGACGGCCTTGCCGATCGACCACGGCGCGTTGGTCCCGTGGATCGCGATCGGCCCGCCCTGCGTCCAGCCGGTCAGCACGTCCGAGAAAGCCGACACTCCCACCGCGCCGGGGCCGAACGGGCCGCCCTTGTCCGTGGGGATCAGCCGCTGGTTGACGTAGAAGCGGCCGGTGGGAGTCGGCGTCGCCGGCGCTCCGATCGCGGCCCTCGAGCTCAAGACCCTCTTGCCGGCCTTGTAGAGGTTGACCCGCTTCTCCGACAGGTCGACGATGATCCGGGTCGAAACCTTTTCGACGCTGACCTGTCGGGCCGGCACCCACGCGGTCACGCCGTTCGGCCGTTTGGGGATCTGGACGAGGTAAGACCTCGGCTTGCAGGTGGCATCGACGAGCGCGCCGCGGATCGAGAAGATCGTCGGGACCCGATTGACGTTCAGCTTGCGGAAGCTGGCGAAGGCGCGGGCGCCGGGGCGGCGAGAGACCGTGGCCCGGGAGCGGACGACCGCGGCGTAGGCAAGCCGCGACGAGCCAAGCCGCTGGAAGGAGCCCTCGGCGCAGGTCCGCGATTTGGCCACGATCTCGGCGCCGACGTCGGGCTGCTTCTCGGCTCCGCCGCAGCCCACCAGGAGGGTGAGGCCGAGCGCCGGGATGACGGTGGGGGCTCGCACGGCGACAGAAGCGTATCTCCGTAAAAAGGGTGTGAAGGTTTGGTGGCAATTTGCCGACAACATTTAGTGACGACCGAACGTCTTATTACTCTGAGAGGACGTAATGACGCTTCGCAGGCACAAGCACACCGCGATCACCGTTCATGCAATCCGGCAGCGCGCCGGAGTGCCGTACCACGTCGAGCGTCAGGTGTGCTCGAACTGCCGCAGGCTCCTCGAAGAGAAGACGATCAAGCGCGCCGCGGCCTAGCCGAGCGCCTCGGCCAGCTCCGCAAGCGTCTCTCCGGCCGCCCGGTCGATCCGGATCGAGGCCAGGTGATCGAAGGGGGTCGAGCCCCGGTTCAGGATCGCCACCGCCACGCCGGCGGCAGCGGCCTCATCGGGTAGCCCGGCCACCGGGTGCACCTCGAGCGACGACCCCACGACCAGCAGCAGGCCGGCCCGGCGGACGAGCTCGACCGCGCGGTCGATCGCATCGGGTGGCAACAGCTCGCCGAACATGACGACGTCCGGCTTGAGCACGGCGCCGCAGCGCGGGCACAGCGGCGCCGGCGCGTCCCTTAGCGCGGCGACGACCTCCTCGAGCGGTACCCGCCCTCCGCACTCGAGGCAGCTCGCGGAGCGGATCGACCCGTGCACCTCGACTACCGCCTGCGACCCGGCGCGCTGGTGCAGCCCGTCGATGTTCTGCGTCACGATCGCCGTCACGAGCCCGCGGCGTTCGAGCTCCGCGAGTGCGAGGTGTCCGGCATTGGGCTCGGCGGTGGTGAGCATCTCGAAGCGGAGCGCGTAGAACTCCCACACCTTCACCGGATCCCGGCGGAAGGCGGCGATCGTCGCGTACTCCATCGGGTCGTACTTCGTCCAGATCCCGCTCGGCGAGCGGAAGTCGGGAATGCCGCTCTCGGTCGAGATGCCGGCGCCGGTCAGGACGACGCAGGGTTGGCGCTCGCGGACGAGCGCTGCCAGGTCGGTAACGGTCTGCGTCACGGCCGTAGAGTGACGCTCGTGGACGGTTTTCGCTTCAGCACTGACGTGACGGTCCGCTTTGCGGAGACCGACGCTCAGGGGGTGGTGCACAACTCCAACTACCTCATCTGGTTCGAGGTAGCGCGGGTCGCCTACCTGGCGGAGCACGCCGGTGGCTACTCGTCGATCCGCGAGCAAGGCATCGAGTCCCTGGTGCTCGAGTCGCACGTGCGGTACCGGCAACCTGCGGAGTTCGACGACCGGCTTGTTGTCCACGCCCGGGTCGGGGAGCTGCGCGGCGCGCGCTTTCGCTTCGACTACGAGATCACGCGCAACGGCGAGGTGATCGCGGACGGGTGGACCTCACACGCCTGCGTCGACGCGACAACGTATCTCCCGACAAGAATCCCGCAGGCTCTGGCGGACGCGATCGCTAGGGCCGAGGCGTCGTCGTCGTCGTCGTAGTCGTCGTCGTCTTCTTGGTGGTGGTGGTGGTCGTCGTCGTGCCCGTCGTTGTCGTGCCCGTCTCGTCTGCGGGCCGCGGCTTCGTGCCCACGCGGATGACCTTCATCTCACCTCGGTACGACGAGTAGAACCTCGTGTCAAAGAGCAGCTTCCCGTCGGTGTCGTAGACCTTGCGCTCGTTGCTCGTCGAGAGGGCCGACGACCCAGGCTCTTCGACCACGGTCTGGCCGACGAAGAGCGACGGATCCTTGATCTTCCTGACCGGCGGCGGGCCCGTCACCACGAGCGGCAACGTCTCGCTGACAACGCGGCGGTGCACGGGCGTCCCGTAGAGGGCGACCGTCAGCGACGAGGAGCCGACCCAGGTCCGCAGCAGGAGCCAGTGGCCCGTGTCGTTCGTGAACTTCAGGTCCGTGTCCGGATAGTTGACCGTCGCGTCGCGTCCCTGCGGGTAGTGGCTGATGTACAGCGCGTGGTTCGTGCGCGAGACAATCGGCAGGCCGGCCTCGTAGGCAGCGTTGAACACTGTCGTCGAGACCTGGCAGACACCGCCGCCGAGACCCGTCTTGAGCTCGCCGTTGATGATCACCGGGGCTTCGAGGAAGCCCTTGTCCTCGCTGCGTTCGCCGGTTGCGCCGTTGAACGAGAACGTCTCGCCCGGAGCGATGACGTGCTTGTCGACGAGGTGCGAAACCAGCTGCACGTTGTGGATCCGGTTCGGATCGCCGCCGTAGAGCGTCTGATAGCTGGCAACCAGGCCCTTGATGTTCATGGCGCGTGCCTCGGCAGCCGTCCGGTCGGCACCGACGCGTTCCACGGTCAGCTTTGCGGAACGGAGACTGGGCTCGGTGACGAGCGCGGCTCTCAGCACCGCCTTCGCGCTCCGCGGCACGTCCAGCACGTAGCCGGTCCGATCAGGGATGACGCGGATGCCGCTCTTGCTGACCGCCCAGTCGGCATCCACCGGCGGCTTGTCGACCCGCTTCGCGAGGGCGGTGAACCAGCTGCTTGCTCCCGCGCCGGCAATCCGGAGGTCTCGCCGCCCGTCGGCCGGAAGTTGAAGCACGCGGGCGATGCGCGGCGGCCGCAGATTCCAGCGCGTTGCGCCGAGCGTGAGATGCAGATTGGCCGACAGTGCGGTGCGCACCTGTGCCTGCGCGACCCTGAGGTCGCTGGCGGTGACCTTCGGCCGGTCGAGCTGGATCGGCAGCCCGACGGGCTCGCGCGTGAGGCTCGCCAGCGCGCGGACGATCGTGGCCGCGGCGGCGTGACGGTCGAGCAGGTGGCCGGTGCGGCTCGCGACGGTTTCGGGCCTGAGGCCGCGCAGAACGATCGACGCCTCGCGGTGCTCGACGTTGACCGCGGCCGAGATCTGGTTGAGCTTTGCCTCCAGTGCGGCACCGTAGACCTGGGTCGGCGGCGCGACGTCGGCTCCGAAGAAGCGCAGATCGAGCCTGCGGAAGCCGCGTAGCGGCCCGAAGCCGTTCCCCTGCCGGCGAACAGCGTCGACGGCGGCGCTCCAGTCCACGCGAACCCCGAGGTGCCGTGGCTGCAACTGCCAGGTGCGGAGGCCGACCCGGAAGGTCACCGGTACGGACGCGAGCGCGCCCGCGCGGCGCTCGAGGATGGAGCGCGCCTGACTTGGCGTCCTCCCGCCCACGTCGACGCCGGCGATCCGCACGCCGTTGGCGAGGCGTGACGGAGAGCCTGCGAAGGCCAGGCCGAGGGCCATTCCGGCGAGGGCGGCGAGCGCGGCAAGGATCGCGACGCGCTGCCAGAGCACGCGGCGCTGGGCGCGCGTCCTGGGACGTCGCCGGGGCCGGGGCCGGGGCCGGACCAGGGAGTATTTGCGCCGAGCAGGCAAGGTTGCGAAGTCTAGCCGCGGGTGTGGAGGTTTCTCTTGCTCGTCGGCCACGTCCGTTACACCCATGTCACGGTGTCGGACACCAGGCCGTGGCCGCGCGGGACAGGGGGGCCGACGTGCCGCAGCAAAGCCGCCTGAGAGCCGCGTTGCACCTTTGCGACACGGGCGTCACAACCACGTCACGGTGTCCGACACCAGGCCGTGGCATTTGCCGGCATGTGCGGAGCAGCCCCGCTTTAGAACGTGAAGAGCTCGATCCCCCCGCTGACGTTCAGGCCGACGCCCGTGATGTACGAGGCGAGGTCCGAGCAGAGGAAGGCGATCGCATTCGCGACGTCCTGCGGCTCTCCGGCCCGCCGCATAGCCGTGCGCTGCACCATCCGCTCGTTCATCGCGGCATTGCCGAAGTTGAAGGCCTCGGTGCCGATGACGCCCGGCACGATCGCGTTGCAGGTGATCCCGTGCCGGGCGCCCTCGAGCGCGAGCGTGCGCGTCAGCCCGAGCAGCCCGGCCTTGGTGGTCGAATAGCTCGCCTGGCCGAACCCGCCGAGCGTGCCCGCGACGGAAGCCATGTTCACGATCCGCCCCCAGCCCCGTTGCTTCATGTGCGGCCACACCGCCTGGGCGCAATTGAAGGACCCGGTCAGGTTCACCCGCAGGTCGCGCTCCCAGAGCTCCGGCACCTGGTCGGGAAGCTGACCGACATGGTCCAGCGTCCCCGCGTTGTTGACGAGGATGTCCACCGACCCGAACTCGTCGACCACGCGCCGGACGGTCTCTTCGACCTGAGCCCGGTCGGTGACGTCGCACTTGATTGCGGCCGAGCGGCGGCCGAGCGCCGAGATCTCTTGCGCGGTGGCCTCGGAGTACACGAGCCCCTGCGCCCGCGCCGCCTGCGCGAGCGGCCCGTATCCCTCTGCCTCTTCGCCCGAGTCGGACTCGATCTGGATGTCAGCGATGACGACGTCGGCGCCGGCGCGCGCAAGAGTCAGCGCGTCGGCCCGCCCGAGCCCACGCGACCCGCCGGGCACGAGTGCAACGCGCCCCGAGAGATCGATCTCGATGCTCAATCTCGGGGCATCAGAAGCTCGCGAGCGATCACGAGCCGCTGGATCTGCGAAGTGCCCTCGTAGATCTGGTACAGCTTGGCGTCGCGCATCAGCTTCTCGACGGGGTACTCCTTCATGTACCCGTAGCCGCCGAATACCTGGACCGCGTCGGTGGTGACCTCCATGCAGGTGTCCGCGGCAAAACGCTTCGCGTACGAGGACTGCAGCGTCGCGCGCATCCCGCTGTCGATCATCCAGGCCGCCTGCCAGCAGAGCAGTCGCGACGCCTCGATCTTCGTCGCCATGTCGGCGATCAGGAAGTTGATGCCCTGGTTCATCGCGATCGGCATCCCGAACTGGACGCGCTCCTTCGAATATTGCGCCGCGTACTCGAACGCCGCGCGCGCGACTCCCACTGCGCCGATCGCCGTGCCGGGCCGCGTGAAGTCGAGCGTCTTCATCGCGATCTTGAAGCCCTCGCCCTCCTCGCCGAGCCTGTTCGCCGCCGGAACGCGCACGTCGGTGAACGAGAGCGACGACGTGTCCGTCGAGCGTTGCCCCATCTTGTCGAGATGCTTGTCGACGACGACACCGTCCAGATTCGAGGGAACGACAAACGCCGTCAGCCCGCGATGGCCCTGCGACTTGTCGGTCGAGGCCCAGACGGTGAACCACGCCGCATGCCCGGCGTTGGTGATGAACATCTTCGAGCCGCTGAGGATGTAGTCGTCTCCGTCGCGAACCGCAGTCGTCTGGATGCCGGACACGTCGGAGCCTGCGTTCGGCTCGGTCAGTGCGAACGACGTCAACAGCGCCTCGTCCACGAGCGGCGGCAGCCACTCGCGCTTCTGCTCTTCGGTCCCGGCGATGATCACCGGTCCGTGACCGAGCCCGTTCGCAGCGATGGCCGTGCCGATCCCGGCGCAGCCCCAGCAGAGCTCCTCGCCGATGAGCATGCCCTCGAACGCGCCGAGCTCAAGGCCGCCGTAGGCCTCGGGAATATGGAAGTTCATCAGGCCGAGCTCGTGCGCCTTCGCGATCACGTCCGCGGGGTGGATCGAGCCCTCGTCGTACTCGCGTTCCTTCGGCCGGATTTCCCGCTCGGCGAAGTCGTGCGCCAGGTCGCGCAGCGCCTTCTGCTCGTCAGTAAGCCCGAACGAGACGCCTGTACTCGTGCGTTCTTCCAGGGTCGCCATTCCAGCCTTAGGGTAGCTCGATTGACTGGTCAGTCAACGGCCTGTCGGAACCGCAGGACACGGGCCACATGGGCGTCGAGCTCACCGCTCCGGGCAAGCGGAAGGAGGACGCGGATCGCCCGCCGCGCATCGGCGCCGCTCGTGAACAGGAGCAGGTCCGCACCGGCCCGGGCGGCAGCGACCGCCCACTCCAGCGCGTGACCGCGGACGACGTCGAGCGAGTCCGTCATGGCAACGCCGTCGAAGCCGAGGTCGCGCAGAAGGTCGTACGTGGCCGGCATGAGCGTCGCCCGACGCGGACCGAGTGTCGGATACACACCGTGACCGACCATCACACACGGCACCTCCGCCTCGACCGCCGCACGGTACGGGGCGATGTCCGCCTCGCGCACTCGACCGACGACATACGGCCGTTCGTCGGTGGAGAACGGCAGCGAGCCGAGGCCCGGGAAGTGCTTGACACACGCGCCGGCGCCACCCGCAGCGAGCCCGCGCGCAAATGCGACGCCGAAGAACGGGGACCGAAACTGCCGCGAGCCGAGCGGGCCGTCCGGAAGGTCGAGCACGGGCCCGAGATCGACGTCCACGCCGATACGGCGGAGTGCGAGCCCGGTGGCCCGGCCGGAGGCAAAGGCGCTCGCCTTGCTCCGCACCGCGCGGGCCGACGACCAAGGCGGGAGCTGTGGGAACGTCTTGACGCGCCCGCCCTCCTGGTCTGTGACGACGAACGCGCCGGGCGGTCGCGGCGCATCCCGGTTGTAGCTCTGCACGATCACGCCGGCCACTCCCGGCGGAGCGGGTGACCCGGAGACGACGACGAGGGCGGCCTTCTGCTGCGGCGTCAGCCCCAGCACGGTCGCCATGGTGATGACGGCGGCAACGCCCAATGCCTCCGTAGACTAGGCCGTCATGGACTTCGATTTCAGCGACGAGCAACGGCTCCTGCAGGACACGGTTCGCCGGTTCGTGGACGACCGGATCCTGCCCAACGCCGTCGAGAACGACATCAACCATCACCTCGATCTGGGCGCGATCGAGGGGATGGCAGAGCTCGGGATCCTCGGGATCGTGATTCCCGAGGAGTACGGCGGCGCCGGGCTCGACTTCGTGTCCGAGGCGCTCGCGTGCGAGGAGATCGAGCGCGGCGAGGCTGCGTTCCGGACGCTGATCTCCGTCCATGTCGGCCTCAACTCGCTCGCGCTGCTGAAGTACGGGTCCGAGGAGCAGAAGCAGCGCTGGCTCGTCCCGCAGGCGAGCGGCGACAAGCTCGCGTGCTTCGGCCTGACTGAGCCGGCCGCGGGCTCCGACGTCGCCGCAATGAAGTCGACCGCCCGGCGCGAGGGTGACGTCTACGTTCTCAACGGCTCGAAGAACTGGATCTCGTACGCCAGCGTCGCCGACCACGCGCTCGTGTTTGCGAAAACGGATCCTGCGGCGAAGCACAAGGGGATCTCCGCGTTCGTCCTCGAGCGGGGCATGCCGGGCTTCACGACCGCCGATACCGAGCACAAGCTCGGCATCTGGGCCGGCTCCACAGGCGAGCTTTTCTTCGAGAACGTCGAGGTGCCGGCCGAGAACATGGTCGGCGATGAGGGCCAGGGCTTCGAGATCGCGATGTACGGCCTCGACCAGGGCCGCTTCACTGTCGCCGCCGGAGCGGTGGGCGTCATTCGCGCCTGCCTCGAGCGCTCGACCGAGTACGCGCGCGAGCGCGAGACGTTCGGGCAGCCGATCGGTAAGTACCAGTTCGTGCAGGACATGATCGCCGAGATGGTGCTCGGCTACGAGACGTCGAAGCTGCTCGTCATGCAGGCCGCGTGGATGAAGGACCAGGGCATGCGCAACACGCGCGAGACCTCATTGGCGAAGTGGCATGCGACCGAGTCGGCTTTCCGTGCTGCGCATCTCGCGATTCAGGTGCACGGCGCCTATGGCTATTCCGCGGAGTACGGAATCGAGCGGTACTTCCGCAACGCACGCGCGCCGATCATCTACGAGGGCACGACGCAGATCCACAAGATGATGCAAGCTGAACATGCGCTTGGCTTCCGCAGCCTGAACGGGCGTGGCGGCGACGTTTCGCCGCTCTGCTCGTGGGCGCCGGCGCTGGCACCCGTGCAGCGCGGCGCCGTTCCGACCGGCGCCTAGTCCTCGCCTTCCCAGTAGTCGAGCTTCGGCTCGTTCGCGAGAAGAGCCTGATAGCCATCGTCCTCGGTCCAGATGCCCACTTTGCCGCTGTCGGGATAGTGGACGACGGCGAGCGGTGACTTGGACGAGAAGAGAACGACCCGCACTGTCTCCTCCGTCTTGTTGATCACCTGATGCGCTCCCGACGGCCCTTCCGGGAAGACCGTCACGTCGCCGGGCTCGAGCACCTGCTCGCCGTCGGGCGAACGCAGCGTGGGCGTGCCCGAGACGACGAGCAGCCACTCCTCGCAACCCTGCTCGTAGTGGTACGGCCACGTCTTCTCGCCGGGTGGGAGCTCGTAGAGGCTGCCTCCGAGAGTCGATGCGCCGAGGCGCTTGCCGATCGCCGTCGCACGGTGGCGGTAGCCGTCCCGGTCGTGCTGGTCGTCCCAGTCACCGCCGTTGTAGACGTTGAACGTCTGCATCGAGGCGATCCTAGAAGCCGACGGCTTCTGGTGGGTCGAGAGGGCTCTGCGGCAGGCCCGGGCGAGGGTCACCCATGTTGTACTCGCGCGGCGCGACGTCGTTCGGACCGTCGGGGTAGAACAGCGACGCGAGCACCTGGAGGTGCCGGCGCCCGACGCCGAGCTCGAACTGGCCGCCGCCGTACATCTGGATCCCCTCGGCCGCACAGTCCTCGATGCACTCCATCAGCCGCGCGATCGTGCCGAAGCGCGACGGCTTGATGTTCATCCATCCCGGCTCCACCGCCAGCGCGCGCACGTCGGCCACCGAATGAATCGGCGCGTCGAAGCTCAGCCGCCGCTCCTGCCCTTGCAGCGCGGTTCCGCACTCGCCGTCAAGGGACGCGTCTTCCAAGACGGCTTCGGGGAAGAGCTCGACGACGGCGCGATACAGCGCAGGGTCCGGCACGACGTCGACGGGCGTGCCCGTGTAGTACGCCTTCAGATCGAGCACACGTACGCGACCGGTCGCCGCGAGGCGCCCCATGAAGGGCTTGTCCCAGTCGTTCTCGGGATCGAGCTTCAACTCGAGCTCTGGGTTGTGCTGCAACCAGGCGAAAGCATCGCCGCGCGTCGAGACGACGAACCGAACCGGGCCGTATTCGCGCTCCAACGCAGCGCCGAGCGAAAGACCGTTCTGGCGCAGGACGAGGTCGAGCGCGGCACTCTCGAACGCCCAGCGCCGGTAGTCCGCGGACGCCTTCATCTTCGGCTCCGCCTCGAACAGCCGCAGGCCGTCGAGCTGCGCCGAAAGCTCCCCGAGCGTCGTGCGCCCGGCAGCATCGAGCTCCGGAAACCAGTCGTGATCCTCGGCCGTGTACGTCACATCTTCGCCTCGGCCCTGCTCTCGGTCACCGGTCAGCACGACCGTCGTCGTAACGCGCGTGAACTGCGTCGAGACATCGACGGACTTCCGTTCGGTGGTCACCCCCTCGACATTCAGCTCAAGGCCACGAAGCCTGTCCCAGACTCGCATCAGCCCGGGCTCGGCTCGGGCTGGGCCGACTGTTCGATGCGCATGAGGCGATACACGAGCGGAGTCGCGGCGAGTATCGGGATGCCGCACACCGGCCAGAGAACCTGGTAGCCGTCGGTCGCATGCAGATACGGACGCGCGAGGTCGATCGCGGCTCCCGCCACCGGCGCGCCGAGCAGGAGGCCGAGCCCCTTCGTCGTGGTCGCGAGTCCGGAAACCGCGCCGCGGTGCTGCTCCGGCATCAGCTTGAAGAGCAGCCCCCACGCAAGCGTCATCACGAGACCGCCGGCAACCGAGAGCGGGACGATGAACGCGAAGTACCAGTTGTGCCACGTCGTCGCCACCCCGGCGAACAGAAAGCCGCCTCCGTAGAGGAAGGACGACCAGAAGATCACGCGGGCAATGCCGAAGCGATCACCCAGCCGGCTAGCGAGCAACGCGGCGATCACGTAGCCGGCAGCGACGGCGCCGAGCAGCGCGGAAGAGATCGCCTTCGTCTCGTGCAGGCCGTCCAATACGTACAGGACGACGAACGTGCGCGCCGCCGCAAACGTCCCTTCCCACGCGGCGTTTGCCAGCAGGAAGCGCCGCACCTCGGCTTCCTCCCGAAAGATGCGCCAGCTCCGCTTGAAGTAGGCGCCCACACCCTCGAACACGCGGCCGTGACCACCGTCCTCGCGAATGTAAATGATCGGGATCGCGCACGCAGCCGTCGTCACGACGGCTGCCAGGACGAACGGCGCGGCATGCCACACCTTGAGGAGGAACCCGCCGCCCACGAGCGCGGTGCCGAGGGCGATCCCGCGCATGACGTGCTGAATCCCCTGAGCGCGCCCATACGTCGAAGGCGGCAGGAGGTCCGGGTAGAGACCGCGATACGGCGGTTCGTACACGTAGTACGCGAAGAAGAACGCCAGCACGATGAGCGTCGTCGTCCAGAGGTTGGGCATGAACGCGATCAGCAGGAGACAGAAACCCATGGGCCCGAGCGCGGCGAGCATGAAAGGACGCCGGCGTCCCAGCGGTGTGTGGAACGTGTCGCTCCACGGGCCGATGACCGGCGAGAGCAGGAGCGCGAACACGCCTTCGGCGCCGAGGACGAGACCGATCAGCGTTCCCGACTCCGTGAAGCGGTTCAGCAGCGGCGGCAAATACGCCGCTGTCGTCGTGATCGAGAACGCGAGCCCGAAAGCTCCAGCTCCAAGGATCCAGAAGAGACTTCTACTGACGGAGTCCGAACGCCGCGCAGCTTCCGCGGTGACTTGTGTCACGTGGTCAGACCTTGGCGGCTTCGCGATCGGCGGCCAGACCGCCACAGATGACCTCGACCACCGTCTGCTCGGCGCGAGTGATCGCCTCGTCGCCGTCCTCGAGCTGGCCGAGCACCCAGCCCGTCAGGA
>JALYST010000012.1 GCA_030854665.1 Actinomycetota bacterium | reverse complement strand
TCCGTTCCAAGACGAAGATCGTGCCGGACGGCGAGAAGCCGCCGATCTGGGGTTTCGATGGCTCGAGCACCCAGCAGGCGACAGGTGACAAGTCCGACTGCGTCCTGCAGCCCGTCTTCGTCTGCGCCGACCCGATCCGCGGCGGCGACGACAAGCTCGTTCTGTGCGAGGTCATGCTCGTCAACGGCGAACCGCACAAGACGAACATGCGGCACGCCAACGCCGAGATGGCGAAGCGCTTCGAGAAGTTCGACACGTGGTTCGGCATCGAGCAGGAGTACACGTTCTTCGAAGGCTCGCGGCCACTCGGTTTCCCGGATGTCGGGTTTCCGGCCCCGCAGGGCGGTTACTACTGCGGTGTCGGCGCCGACGAAGTGTTCGGCCGGGACGTGGTCGAAGCTCACCTGGACGCATGCCTCAAGGCCGGCCTCAAGATCTCTGGCATCAACGCCGAGGTCATGCCGGGGCAATGGGAGTTCCAGGTCGGTCCGCTTAACGCCCCCGAGATCGGCGACCAGCTCTGGGTCGCGCGCTGGCTTCTCTACCGAGTGGGGGAGGACTACGGTGTGAGTGCGACGCTCTATCCGAAGCCGGTCCGCGGCGATTGGAACGGCGCCGGCGCGCACACGAACTTTTCGACGAGCGACATGCGTGAGAACTACGACGCGTGCGTCGCGGCTGCCGAAGCGCTCAGCACGCGTCACGACCTCCACATCGCCAACTACGGGTTTGGCATCGAGGAGCGCCTCACCGGTCTTCACGAGACGTGCTCGTACAAGGAGTTCCGTTACGGAGTCAGCGACCGCGGGGCCTCGGTCCGCATCCCATGGCAGGTCGCGAAGGATCGCAAAGGCTACATCGAGGATCGGCGACCGAACGCGAACGCCGACCCGTACGTGACGACGCGCCTGATCATCGAGACGGTCTGCGGAGCCGCTAGCTCGAAAACTTCACGGAACGGCAACCGACCTGCGCCCGCCGTGAAGCTGCCGAGCTCTGGGAAAAAGGTGGCCGCGCGGGCCTAGCGGCGTAATGATTGCGGCGATGCGACGAGGTTTCGCACTCGCGCTCGCCGTAGTCCTGCTCGCGGCGTGCACGGCGCCCGCGGTCACGCCCGGCGGCGCGGCCTCGCCGACCGCGCCGAGCTCGCCGAACAAGACGGCCACTCCCACACCGGCGCCTACCGTCGAGCCGACTGCGACGACCCTCGTACGCACGCCCGAACCGATCCCGACCGGGTCTCCGCAGGCTTTGGCCCCGGCGATCCGCATCGTGTCGCAGACGTTCTCGGTCGCGACGGCCGCACCCTTGATCGAGGTGGTGGGGCCGTTCCGCACGAACGCGGAGACGGAGCTGCGATCGTGGGTGCCTTACCTATTGAATGGCCTCGACACCTACCGTCGCGACTCGACGACATCGTCCAGCGCTTCAGTGTTCGACTCCCTGTACGTCCCAGGCCCCTATGCGGAGCTGATCCGGCAGTCCCTCCGCGGAGCCTTGGCGCCCAGGCCGGGAGAGCAGCGCAAATTCGACCTCGGGCAGCTCACGATCCAGCACATGTACGCGAAGCCGTGGGGTCGGGTCGCCTATATCGACGCGAACCTCACCTACAACGATCGCATCACCGCAGCCGACGGGACGACGAGCAGCGTCCCACACACGCAGCAATCACGCTTCGCCAACCAGGGCCGCGGTCTGTACAAAGTGATCGACGGGTACGACCCCATGCTGGCCCGATGGGTCGATGGCGAGCAGCCGCGTTGGTCGGCGCTCGCGCTCGAGGCCGAAGCCACGCAGATGGGCTGGTTCTTCCAGCGCGAGAGCTACGTGCCGGGCGAACAGTATCCGCACGCCGCGGGACCGGGAGGGCGATTCCTCGTTACGGCTTTCGATAGCGCCTGGAACGATTCGCTGGCCGCGCTCGACGCGAGCTACGCCAAGAAAGAGTTCACCACCCGACGCTTTGACGACCTCGCTGTCCGGATCTCTCGGTTCGAGCCGGCGACGTTCCTCGGAGACGGGGTTGTCACCGTGGTCGTCAACGCGAGGCTCGTGACCGCCGCACCGGGTGTGGCCGAGCGCTCCACCTCGGTCACACGGACGCTGCGTTTGTACCGCCTCACGCGCGACGGGTTGTTCGCGAACTGGCTGGTCGTCGACGAGCAGGGAGCGAACGGCGCGTGGCTCTCGGGTGGAAACCTCGAGCTCGCGGAGATCGATCAGGACCGCGGCTGATAACGCCCTGATGCCGGCGGTCGCCGGCAGAAACCTAAGGTCTCGTGATGCGCGCCTCGCTGGTATTGCTTGTGGGACTTCTCTGTGCGAGCGCCTGTGTGACCGTGAGCATCAGCGCGATCACACCGTCTCCCTCGCCGACCGGATCGCTCCGCCCCGTTTCTGCCGGAAAGGGTTTCGGCCTCGTACCGAGCCACGACGGACAGATGGTGACGGTGGATGCCGACACCGACATCGTCCGGCTTGTGCTCGACGACGGCTGGGCCTGGGATGTTGTCGTAGACGCCTCGTATCTTCGTCTTACGGGGTTCGGACCTTTGTACGGGAACGGGTTCACCGCGCAGTACTGGACGTACAAGCTTCTGCAAACAGGTGAGACGAAGGTCACCGCGACCGGTGTGCCGACCTGCCGTGGGGCGTCCTTTCCCTGCAGCCAGCCGGATCGCCTCTACTCCGTGACGCTTCAAACTCGCTGAGGACGACAACCTACACGGGCGGATCGACCACGATCACATCGCGCGGGCGTATCTCTGCGGCGATAAACGTGAGGAGCCGCACGCCTTCGTCCTCCACGGCCACTCGCTCGCGCTTCGGTAACCGGTTGAGGAGGGCGATGCGTAGAGTTGCGGTCTTGGTTTCGCGCTTGAGGGTCCAGGTCGCAGCGACGAAGCCGTCGACGAGGACGCTGCCGAAATTGGCGCCTTCCATGTAGCCGGTCCGCCTTCGGTCGCCGGCGCGGATGATCCGCGTGCGGTCCACGTGCGACAGCACGACGTTGTCGTATACCGGCAGGAAGCGCGGCGGAGCGGGCGTCTCCGGATCGGGTAGGGGAGCATCGGGTATGTCGAACAGTTCGCGGCCGTTCTCGTCGCGGAATGTCCGCAGCCGCGGCCGGAGACTATCGAAGACTTCTGCGAGCGCGCTCAATCCCGACCA
>JALYST010000276.1 GCA_030854665.1 Actinomycetota bacterium | reverse complement strand
AAATCGCGCCACGACGCCGTCGTCGCAGCAGACGTGATCGTGATGCCGCGCTCCTGCTCCTGCGCCATCCAGTCCATCGTCGCCGCGCCCTCGTGGACCTCGCCCATCTTGTGGGTGCGGCCCGTGTAGTAGAGGATCCGCTCGGTCGTCGTCGTCTTGCCCGCGTCGATGTGGGCCATGATCCCGATGTTCCGGACGCGGTCGAGAGCGATGCCGCTCTTGGTGTCGATCGCCATGGCCGCTACCACCTGTAGTGCGCGAAGGCCTTGTTGGCCTGCGCCATTCGATAGACGTCGTCCTTGCGCTTCCAGGCACCGCCCTGCTGGTTGAGCGCGTCCAGGATCTCGGCGGAGAGCTTCTCGATCATGCCCTTCTCGCGCCGGCTGCGCGCGAAGTCCACGAGCCAGCGCACCGCGAGCGTGCGCGCACGGCGCTGGGGCACCTCGACGGGCACCTGGTAGTTCGCGCCGCCGACGCGGCGGCTCTTGACCTCGAGCACGGGCGTGACGGTCTTCACGGCCTGTTCCAGCACCTCCACCGGCGGCTTGCCCGTCTTCTCGCCGATCCGCTCGAGCGCGCTGTACACGATCTGCTCGGCAGTCGACTTCTTGCCGGCAGTCATCACCTTGTTGATCACCTGCGTGACGAGGGCCGAGTTGTAGACGGGATCCGGCTCGACCGGCCGGGCCTGTACGTCAGCACGACGGGGCACTACGAACCCTTTTTGGCGCCGTACTTGGAACGGCCCTGCTTGCGATCGGACACGCCGGCTGTGTCGAGCGCCGCGCGGATGACCTTGTACCGGACGCCCGGCAGGTCCTTAACGCGGCCGCCTCGAACGAGGACGACGGAGTGCTCCTGGAGATTGTGGCCCTCGCCGGGGATGTAGGTCGTGACCTCCATCTGGTTCGTCAGGCGGACGCGCGCGACCTTCCGAAGGGCCGAGTTCGGCTTCTTCGGGGTGTGAGTGAACACGCGCGTGCAGACGCCCCGCTTCTGGGGCGCCCCGCCGAGCGCAGGGGTCTTCGTCTTGCCCTTTTGGAGGGCACGACCCTTGCGCACGAGTTGGTTGACGGTGGGCATGAACCTCCTGGAAAGTCTGTTCTCACACAGCAACGGTCGGCGGGGCCGATGGCCCTGCCAACCGGACGAGGCATGGTAGCGAAACGTGGGAAAGCCCGCAAACCTCGGAATCCCGCTTCTGGAGCGAAACGAGAAGGCTTCTCCCCGCGTTTCTCCACTAGCTGCGGGCGATGGATTTTCTTACTTGCAAAAGCTAGTGAGACCGGCCGAGCGCCACTATTGTGAGCCGGCGGGTTTCTTCCTTCCTGCGGCGAACGAATGACCACCATTCTGATCGGGATCAGTGCGGGCCTCGGCGCTCTCGTGGTGCTGCTACTGGCCCTGCTCGTTGTCCGCCGGCGCTCGGACAACTCAACCGACGAACGGGTGGCGGAGGTCGTCGCCAGCCTGAATGCCCGGATGGACGAACTCGGCCGCGAGCTGGCCGGGGCGCTCGAGCGGGCCGAGGAAGAGGGCCGGCGCAGCCGGATCTTCGGGGAGCTCGCCGGGTCGATCGACCTGGACGAGGTGCTC
Source organism: Actinomycetota bacterium (assembly GCA_030854665.1). Taxonomy (GTDB): domain Bacteria; phylum Actinomycetota; class Thermoleophilia; order Gaiellales; family Gaiellaceae; genus 3-1-20CM-4-69-9. The sequence continues at coordinate 718 of JALYST010000276.1, read as the reverse complement.
TCCCGCACGCTTGAGGCAGCCGGCGCGTTCGAAGACGCCGACGCGGCGCTCCTCATGCTCCCGGATGCGCAGGGAGGTAAGCCGCTCGTCGCGACGCTGGGCCTCTCCGTCGAGGAGGCGGAGCGCCACGCGATCACCGGCCCGCCGGATGGACGGCTCGCGCGCTCGATCACGATGTCCTACACCTATCCCGAGCTCGAACGGGAGGCAAGCCCCGGCGAGGGCGTCATCCATGCCGGCCTCGCGGTCCCGCTACCCGGCGACAGCTCGACGCTCGGCTACCTCACCGTCTTCACGCGCCGGAACGGGCACGAGTACGCCGACGAGGATGTACGCCAACTCGAGACGCTCGCCCTGCGCGCCGGCCCGGCGATCGAAAATGCGCGCCGTTTCCGCGAGGCGCGCCAGCTCGCCGACCTCGATGCGCTGACCGGTCTGCACAACCGCCGCTATTTCCACGAGACGCTGGCCCGCGAGTGCGCGCGCGCACACCGCTACGAGCGCAAGCTGGCGTTGATCGTGTTCGACCTGGACGACTTCAAGGAGATCAACGACCGCATCGGCCACCTCGCCGGAGACACGGTGCTGGCTGAAGCCGCGGAGCGCGTCCGCGACGTCGTGCGGACGGCGGACATCGCGTGCCGCGTCGGGGGCGACGAGTTCGCGGTCATCCTCCCGGAGTCGGCGCTCGCCGACGCCGATCAGCTCTATCGGCGGA
>JALYST010000275.1 GCA_030854665.1 Actinomycetota bacterium | reverse complement strand
AGGCTGTCCGCGACCGCCTGCCTGATCATCGGATCGGTGGGCTCCCGGGGATCGCCCTTGCCGAAGTCGATCAGCGCGACGCCTTGTGCGGTGAGCCGTCGCTTCGCCTCTTCGAGCTTCACGAAGGGATACGTCCCGGTCGCCTCGAGGGCGGGGGAGAGCTGAATGGGCGCCATGGTGGGATTCTGCCGAGTTGGCGGCATAATCCGTCCGTGACCCAACGCCAGCCGCAGCCCGCGCTGGAGCGCGGGTTCATCGTCGCAGTGCTGGGCCAGGGAATCGACTCCGAGGCGGAGCTGTCCGAGCTACGAGAGCTCGCGGACACAGCGCTCGTCGACCCGGTCGGGGAGCTCGTCCAGTACCGCCCACGGGCCGAGCGGCGCACTTACCTGGGCAAGGGCAAGCTCGAGGAGCTCAAGCGCTCCTACAGCGAGTCCGGCGCCGAAGTCCTCTTGGTGGACGACGAGCTCGACCCCGTCCAGCAGCGCACGCTCGAGGATGCCCTCCAGGCGCGCGTCGTCGATCGGACGCAGCTGATCCTCGACATTTTCGCCCAGCATGCGAGAAGCGCCGAAGGAAAGCTCCAGGTCGAACTGGCTCAGCTCGAGTACAACCTGCCGCGCATGCGGGGCATGTGGAAGCACCTTGAACGCCTCGGTGGCGGCATGGGCTCGCTCGGTGCGGGCGTGGGGACACGCGGGCCCGGTGAATCGCAGCTCGAGACCGACCGCCGCATCGCGCGCCGCCGAGTGACGCTCCTGCGGCGACGGCTGAAGGACCTCAGTAAGCAGCGCGACGTTCGCCGGAAGGAACGCCAGCGCTCCGAGGCGCCAACGGTTGCGCTGGCCGGCTACACGAACGTCGGCAAGTCGACGTTGCTGAACTCCTTGACCGACGCGGACGTCTCCGTCAACGATCGCCTCTTCGAGACGCTGGACCCGACGACGCGTTCGTTCGAACACGACGGGCGGCGCTATCTCCTGACGGACACGGTGGGCTTCATCCGTCGGCTGCCAACGCAGCTCGTGCAGGGGTTCGCAGCAACATTGGAAGAGACGCTCGTCGCAGATCTCGTTCTCCTCGTCGTCGACGCGTCCGCGCCTGACGAGCGACTCGACGAGCAGGAGGCGGCTGTCAGGGGCGTGCTCCACGACATCGGTGCCGACGACCTGCCGCTCGAGGTGGTGGTCAACAAGATCGACGCGGTCGACACACTGCGTCGCCGGAGGCTCGCCAATCGATTCCCCGACGCCGTGCAGATCTCCGCGCTCACCGGCAAAGGACTCGACGGGCTGCGCGCGCGGATTGCGGAACGCTTCGCCGATCGCTTCGAAGCCGTCCATCTGTTCCTTCCCTACGAGGATGGAGGAAAGCTCGCCGAGCTCTACGCACTGGGCGCACCGATCGACGAGCGCGAGGACCAGGCGGACGGCGTCCTTGTTCGCGCGCGCCTGCCTCGCCGCGAGGTACGCCGCTTCGCGAGGTATCTCGTCGCCGAGGCGCGCTCGGAGCCCGCGCGGCGCGCGCGTTGATCGAGCTGCCGATTCAGCGCTTGCGGGAAGACGCCGTCGTTCCCGAGCGTGCCTACGCTGGAGACGCGGGGCTGGACCTCTCGGCCTGCGAGCGAGTCGAGCTCGGTCCTGGGGAACGGGCCCTGGTCGCCACCGGGCTTGCGGTCGCGATCCCGGAGGGCTACGCGGGCTTCGTGCAACCGCGGTCGGGGCTCGCGGCCCGCCACGGTCTGACGGTGGTAAATTCGCCCGGGCTCGTCGATTCCGGGTACCGCGGTGAGCTTCGCGTCGTGCTGCTGAACACAGACGCCACTGAACCGTTCGTCGTCGAGCCCGGGATGCGAATCGCGCAACTCGTCGTTCTCCCGATCCCGGAGTTGGAGCTCTTGGAGGTCGACGAGCTTCCGTCGAGCGAACGCGGCGTGCGCGGGTTCGGATCCTCGGCCACGTGATGACGGCGGAACCGCGCGTCCGGGTCTCGGCGATCCTGCGCTGGAAGGGGCGCGTGCTTCTCTGCCGGCACGAGAAGCCCGGCAAGGAGTATTGGCTGCTCCCTGGCGGGGGCGTCAACGGCGGGGAGAGCCTCGTCGACGCGCTGCACCGCGAGCTCACCGAAGAGATCGGCATCGACGATCAGCTCCCGGTGGAAGGACCGGTCGCGCTGGTCGATTCGATCGCGCCGCCGCGCAGCGCAGCGCCGAAGCACGTGGTGCACATCATCTTCGCCGGCGATCTCGGGGGGCGATCGCTCGAAGCGGTCACGTCGAGGGATGCGGCCGTGCGCGGGCACCGCCTGTTCGAGCTGGGCGACCTCGACGGCGTCGTGTTGCACCCGCCAATCCAACGTTTCCTCAGCCGCTGGCAGCCCGGCGACCCCGCCGTCTATCTCGGGGAGCTGTGGGTTCCTTGACCCGCACTTAGTGGCTCAGAGCCAGTAAGTCGGCTCAGCGGCGTCGGCCGCCGCGTGTCTCCGCCCGGCGGGCCGAAACGGCATGCGCTTCGTCCTCGAGCTCATCGGCGAGGGGCCTCAACTCCGGCGCCTCGCCGAGGCGATGCGCGAGCGCCTGCGTAAGCAGCCAGTCGGCGAACCACGGGTTGCGTGGCAGGAGCGGGCCGTGCAGATAGGTCCCGACGGCACGCCCGACGCGGCAGCCTTCCCAGCCGCTCTCGCCATCGTTGCCAAACCCGGCCACGACGCGGCCGAGGGGTTCGGCGCCCGGATCCAGGCGCGTCCGCCCCGCGTGGTTCTCGAAGCCGGCGAGCGTCCGAGGCACGCCGGGCTGGAGCTCGCACTCCAGCAGGACGTCGCCGATCATGCGCGTGTCACCGGCAACAGTGTCGAAGGGGAACACGCCGATCCCCGGCAAGTCGGAACCGTGAAAGTCGCGGTACGACCGGCCGAGGAGCTGGTACCCGCCGCAGACCGCGAGCACCGCGGCACCCTCGGCGACCGACTCCCGCACGCCGGCAGCTTTTCCGAGCAAGTCCTGCGCGACGAGGGCCTGCTCGCGGTCCTGGCCGCCCCCGACGTAAAGGAGATCGTGCTCGCCGGGCTGAACCGGATCTCCGATGGAGACGGATCGCACCTCGAGCTCGTGCCCCCGCCAAGCGGCGCGCCGGGACAGGACCGCGATGTTGCCGCGGTCCGCGTAGATATTCAGGTAGTCCGGATAGAGATGCCCGACGACGATCTTCACGCCGCTCGCTCCCAGTAGGGCCGGACGAAGCCCCGCGCGCTCACGATCTGCCGCAACCCGAGCATCGCCGTGTAGGTAGGGAGGACGACGAGCTCACTTCCGGGCGGAGTGAGCTCGAGACCGCGATCGAGTGCTGCTTCGAGCGCCGGCACGACTTCGATCGCCGTCTCGTCCAGACCCCCGTACTTGAACCGCAGGGCGAGCTCCGCCGCGCGGTCTCCCGTCGCGACGAGCCGTTCGAGACCTCCGATTAGGGGCTCGAAGTCGACGTCCCAGATCCACGAGACGTCGCGGCCGTCGGCGATCGCGTCATTCAGCGCGATCACAGCTACGGCCGGTGCGCCGCCGTCGACGATCGTCCGCACGGCTTCGTTGGCGCCCGCGGGGTTCTTGATCAACAGCATCAGCAGTCCGCGATCACCGATCGTGATGCGCTCGAAACGCCCGAATGCGGCGCTGAACGACTCGAGCCCCGAGACGATCTGTTCCAGCCCTGCGCCCAGGCTCGAGGCGAGCGACGCGGCGGCTAGCGCGTTGTACACGTTGTAGAGCCCGGGCACGCCGAGCCGGACGACCTGCGCGCCCATCGGCGTGACGAGCCTGAACGACACCGACTCGAGCCCACCGAGCTCGATCTCTCGCGCGACGACGTCCAGCGGCGGGCGGGTGTGGCCGCAGGCTGGGCAACGATAGTCGCCGAGATGTCCCACGTATGCCGCCGCATACTCATACGGAGCTCCGCAGCGGACGCAGTACTTCGAGTCCGCGGCGTGCTGCAGAGACACCCGCGCCGCCGAAGGATCGTCGACCCCGAAGACCAGCGCATCGGGACGCTCCCGGGCGAGCTCTCCAACCTGGGGATCATCACCGTTGACGGCCAGCGCGGCATCGCGCGGCAGCGCGTGCACGGCCGAACGCCAGCCCTCTGCTACGTGCTCGAGCTCGCCGTAGCGATCGAGCTGGTCACGGAAGAGATTGCCGAGACAGACGGCCTTCGGCTTGACTCGCAAGAGCACTTCGGGCAGCGCTGCCTCGTCCACCTCGAACAGCCCCAACTCGGCCGCCCGGGCATCGAGCAATGTCGAGGCCACGCCCGAGACGAGGTTGGCGCCGGAGCTGTTGTGCGCCAGCCGGAACTGTTCGCGGAGGATGCTCGCGGCCATCGCCGCGGTGGTGGTCTTGCCGTTCGTCGCCGAGATCACAGCGGAGCCGAGCGGGAGCCTTGCTGCGAGGCGATCGATCGCGCCCGGATCGAGCTTCCAGAGCAGCTTCCCGGGGACTGTCGTGCCGCCGCCGGCCCCGGCGAGACGCGACAGTCGTCCCGCCGCCCGCGCGACGGCGATCTCGGCGGCGAGCGGAATCGGAACGCGCAAAGCAGGGGGAGGCTATCCGAGGGCCCACCGACCCCCCGAACGGGTGAACTTCGCGGCTCCCTACCGCTAAAGGGTGAGGTACGTCACCCCCGTGGCTGCCTACGGTGCCTCCCGGTTCGTCACCTGCGGCAAAGGAGAAGGATGCGGAGCGGAGGCAATTGGAGTGATGTGCGTGCGAGCGCACTCTGGGGCAGCGGTAAGCGCGGGACCGGATCTCGCTCGAACGCGCTCTGGGGCAATGGAAAGCGGCGCACCGCACTTCTCGCGACGCTCGCTCTGACTCTGGTCGTGCCACTGGGCGCGTCTGCAGTCCCCAGCCCCAACAAGGGCGGCAAGGCATTCGTCGCGCCGGGCATCTTCACTTCGGCTCAAAGCCGCCCGACCGACACATTCGCCGTGATCGTCCAGGGCAAGGGCGGAAATCAGGCGGCGCACGCGGTGGCCGACGTCCTCGGCATCTCCAACAAGGCTGCTCGAACCTTTAACTCGATCGACGGCGTGGCCGTGGAGCTGACAGGAGCACAGATCCTGGCGCTGGCCACGGACAAGCATGTCAAGGCAATCACTGCCGATGCGCGGGTGCGGCTGTCAGCCGCAACGCCCGCCAGCACGGAAAAGTGGGGCTACGTCACCGGCGTGAACAAGTACTGGGCGTCCGGATCGCAGCCGGCAGCCCCTGCCGCGACGATCGCAATCGTGGATTCTGGCATCGACACGTCGCGGCCCGAGTTCGGCGGGCGCGTCATTGCCAACGTCAACCTCACCACCCTTGGCGGCAACTCGCCGGGCGACGGGCGCGGTCACGGCACCTTCGTGGCCGGGATCGCAGCAGGCGACCTCGCCGGCAAGAGCGGCGCGGCTCCGGCCGCGAAGCTCGTCTCACTCGACGTCATGGACGACCACGGCATGGCGAGGACGAGTGACGTCATCGCCGCCGCCGACTGGATCCTCGCAAACAAGGCGAAGTACGGGATTCGCGTTGCGAACTTCTCGCTCCATTCGTCTGTTGCCAACACCTTCATGTACGACCCGCTCGACAAGGCGGTCGAGCGGCTCTGGTTCAACAACGTCGTCGTCGTCGTTGCTTCGGGCAACTACGGCAGCCCGACCGGACCGAGTGGCGTTCCGTACGCGCCCGGCAGCGACCCGTTCGTCATCACCGTCGGCGCGAGCGACACGGGGAAGTCCGTGTCGACGTACGACGACGTCGCGGCGCCCTGGTCCGCTTGGGGCTACACGCTCGACGGCTTCGCAAAGCCTGACCTCGCCGCTCCCGGCCGCTACATGATCGGCCCGGTCCCCGTGGGGGCGACGCTCTACGCAGAGCGCCCCGACCACGTCGTCGAGCCCGGCTACATGGAGCTCTCCGGCACGTCCTTCTCGGCGCCGATCGTGAGCGGTGTCGCCGCTCTCATCCTCGGTCGGCATCCCGAGTTCACGGCAGACCAGGTCAAGGGCGCGCTGATGCTCGGCACGAAGCCGATGCCGCAGGCGGCCGGCACGTCCGAGGGCACCGGCGAGGTCAATGCCGGACGGTCGATCGCGATCCAGAATCCCCCGAACCCGAACCTCGCGCTCAACACCTTCATCGTCACCGACCTGGCCAGCGGAGCCCCGGTGTTCGACGCCGCGAGCTGGGCGGCCAAGGCGAAGCTCAACGCCTCCTGGGCGGCAGCGTCCTGGAGCGACGCCTCCTGGGCGTCGGCCTCCTGGTCGGCAGCCAGCTGGGCCTCCGCCTCCTGGAGCGACGCCAGCTGGGCGTCAGCCTCCTGGGCCGACAGCGCCACCGCAGCGGCCTCCTGGGCCGATCTGAGCCTCGCCAGCGCTTCGTGGGCGGACAACGCGGGCGACGAACAGGCGGTTCTCGACGCCAGCGCCATCGACGGCTTCGAGCTCGCGGCCATCCTCGCCGGCACGCTGGATCCCTAAGCGAGTGCAGGCACTCGGGGTCACCCGTTCGGGGGAACCGATCGAGTGTTCCCCGAACGGGGGATGCCCCTCAGCCGGGCCGGTTCTACGTTCCGCGGTGGGCTTCTCGACTGCGGCCCACTGTTCGAAGCGTGGCGAAGGAGAACCTGCGATGAAGGACCGCACGAGGGCATGAACGGAGTGCCCACCGATATGTCGCTCGTTGCCGAGCCCGGTGCGGGGCGAGACGGGGCGCTGCCCCGGAATGCACAGATCTACTTCATCGCGGTCGCGATCACGGCCGCCGCTGTCACGCTGCCGTTCATCGGCCGGCTCCAGACGACGCACCAGTGGCCGGCCTTCCTCATCCTCGCCTCGGCGGCCGCCATCGCCCGCCTGTTCGTCGTGCGCACGCCGGCCGACCAGGCGTACCACACCGACATCGTCTTCCTGATTCCGGCCGCGCTGATTCTGCCGCCGGAGCTACTCGTCCTCGTCGCGGTCGTCCAGATGGTGCCGGAGTGGCTGAAGATGCGTTACCGCTGGTACCTGCAGACCTTCAACATCCTCGACTACTCGCTCTCGGCAATGGCAGCCTGGTTCGTCGGGCGGTGGCTGATCCTCGAGCATGCGGGCATCGCGAACGACGCGCTGCGGCTCTCGCTGGCCGGCCTCGCAGCCTGCATCGTCTTCGTCGCCGTCAACCACGTTCTGCTGGCAGTGATGCTGAGGCTCGCGCGCGGGTTCACGCTACGCGAGACCGGGCTCTTCGATGCCGAGTACGTCGCGACCGACCTCGTGCTCGCGGCGCTGGGCGTCGCGGTCTATGCCTTCTGGGAGACGAACCCCTGGCTCATCCTGTTCGCGCTCACTCCACTGTTCCTGATCCACCGTTCGCTGAGCGTCCCGGCGCTGCAGGCGGAGGCACGCGTCGACCCGAAGACCGGGCTCTTCAACGCGCGACACTTCGCCGCTGCACTGTCTGAGGAGATCGGCCGCGCGCGCCGCTTCGAGCGCCCGATGTCGCTGATCATGGCCGACCTCGACCTCCTGCGCGACATCAACAACACCTACGGCCACCTGGCAGGCGACGCTGTGCTGAAGGGAATCGCAGAAGTCTTCCGCGCCCAGCTCCGGCACTACGACGTGCCGGCGCGCTTCGGCGGGGAGGAGTTCTCCATCCTCTTGCCGGAGACGCCGCCCGATCAGGCGCTGGAGATCGCGGAACGGATCCGCCGCGCCGTCGCGGAGCGCACCTTCGACGTCGAAACCTCGAGCGAGCCGATCCGGGCAACCGTCTCGATCGGAGTCGCCGGCTTCCCGAAGGACGGCACCGACGCGAACGAGCTCATCCACCAGGCGGACCTCGCGGTGTACCGCGCCAAGCTCCAGGGACGAAACCGCGTCCTCGGAGCGAGCTCCGAGCCCCTGCTCGTGCCCGCAGATCGCGCCACGCGCCTGATCGCTGTACCCGAGGACGGAGACCACCACGCGCCGCTTCCAGGCGCGCCACAAGTACAACCTGTGGAGGAACGGCGTGAGGTGCGCCATCCACGGCCGCATGCGGTCCACGGCCCACGCTTCCTCTCGCTCGACCGCCGGCTGAGCCTGATCGTCGGTCTCGTCAGCGCAGTCGGGGTGGGAGCGGGCGTCGTCGGCCTTGCCTTCACCTGGACCTCGAAGGACTTGCTGGGCCTGCTCACGGTCGTCGGGCTCGTCGGAGTGGGGCAGGCTCTCGCGCTCGAAGCGGATGAGGGATCGGCGGTGCTCTCGGTCAGCGCCGTGGGCTGTCTTGCTGCTGCCTCGCTCTTCGGTTTTCGCGCCGCCTTGCCACTCGCCCTCGCGAGCGTGGCGGTCGAGTGGAGCGCGCGGCGCGCTCCGCTGCACAACGTGCTCTTCAACCTCGGCGCCCTGACCCTGGCGTCGCTCGCCGCGGCCAGCGTGTTCAAGGTCGCCGCCTTCTTCCCGAGCGGCACCGCGCACGAGCTCGCCGCTTCAGGTTTGGGCCTGCTCGCCGGCGCCGCATACTTCGTCGTCAACATGGGCCTCGTCTCACTCGCCCTCGCTCTGCAAGGGCACGAGCGTTGGTGGTCGGTCTTCCGGGAGCGGTTCGCGTGGCTGCTGCCCCATTACCTCGTCTACGGCTTCATCGGCGGCGTGATGGCCCTAGCCTACGAGGCGGTGCAACTGCTCGCGCTCGCGGTGTTCGCAGTTCCGCTCCTGCTGATGCGCAAGACGCAGGAGGCCTACCTCAAGCACACGCAGCGCAGTGCACAGCAGCTCCGCCAGGCTGCCGAGACGATCCAGTCCCAGAACGTGTCGCTCGAGCTGGCGAACAAGTTGCTCAAGGAGCGCTCCACGGCAGCGATGGAATCCCTGTCAGCCACAGTGGACGCGCGGGACTCTTACACCGCCGGTCACTCGCGCCGTGTCCAGCAGCTCGCACTGGCGATCGGCCGGGAGCTCAGATTGTCGCACGCAGAGCTCGACCTACTCGGGCACGCGGCGCTCTTCCACGACATCGGCAAGCTCGCCATCCCGGATGCCATCCTGCTGAAGCCCGCGAGCCTCACGCCCGACGAGTGGTCGCTGATGCAGCGCCACGCAGAGGAGGGGGCGCGCATCATCGACCGCCTCGGCTTCCTCAACGATGCCGTGCCGGCCATCCGCCACCACCACGAGCGCTTCGACGGGACGGGGTATCCGGATCGCCTGCAAGGCGAGGACATCCCCCTCGGCGCCCGCATCATCCACGTGGCCGACGCGCTCGACTCGATGCTGACCACCCGCATCTACCGAGCCGCCAGGCCAGCTGCGGAGGCTCTGCAGGAGCTGCGCCGTGCTGCCGGCACCCAGTTCTGCCCTCGCTGCGTCAGCGCCCTGGAGCGGATCCTGCCGCTCGAGACCCTCCAGAGCGACGCCGACAAGGCACGGCTCTCGCTCGTAGCCTCCTAGCGCTACACCAAGCCCTTTCAAGCCTTACTTGCGTTCTTTCCAGAACGCTCTATCCTTCTTGGCATGGCCCGCAAACCGGCCTTCAGGGCGGTCGCGAAGATCGACCCCGACGCGCTCGCCTCGTTCCAGGCCGGAATCCGGAAGCGGTACTCGAACGATCAGATCCTCGCCGAGCTGCGCGCGTCTGCCGAACGGCTTGGCCGCTCGCCGACGATGCGCGAGTTCGCGGCGGACCCCGACACGGCCGTGCACCCGCAGACGGTCATCGAGCACTTCGGCAGCTGGAACGCGGCGAAGCGCGAGGCCGGCCTCGTGCCCCGCCGCTTCGCCACACGCGAGGAGCTGGTGGGCCTGCTGCGCGAACTGGGGGAGGACCTCGGCCGCGTGCCGACCGCCAAAGATCTCGACGCGAGACGCGGGTCGATGCCATCAAAGTCCCTCTACTGGCACACGTTCGGTTCGCTCGCCGAGGCATTGCGGGAAGCCGGCTTCGACGTGCCGATCGGCGAGGAGCGGCTCGAGCGGGCGGTCGAGCAGGGAGTCACGCTTGCGCGAAAGCTCAAGCGCCTACCGAAGTTCGCCGACTGGGCGGCGGCGCGCAGGAAGGACGACGGCCTTCTGACCGAGTGGCAGGTCTACCGGATGTTCGACGCACGCCGGGGGGCCTGGTCGACGTTCCAGTTCCTGATCAAGGAGCGCCTGGACGAGGAGGGCGTGCGCGTCGGCTCCGACGGGCATCTCAGCAGCTAAGCCCTACGCGTCAGGCAGCCGCGGCATGAAGCCGCGCGAGGCGCTCGAGGCAGGAGCGGCCCTCATGCGGTGCGCGAACGGCCGGGAGCGGCTCCTCCTCGAAGGAGCGATCCAGCTGGAACGATTCGCGGGCGACGATCTTGCCGCCTTCGACGGTGACCACGGTTCCCTCCGGCAACTCGCTCTTGCGCAGCTTGATGCCGACGTAGCTCTCGACGAGCTCGAGCGCGACTCGCGTCGAAGCGAAGAACAGCCCGTTTTTCGTTTGGCCGATCCAGAGCGGGCGGCCCAGGCCACGTGCAAGGACGAGCTCGGAGCGGCCCTCGTCGAGCCATGCCGTCGCCATCGAGCCGTAGAGCTGCTGAAGCACCTCGGCCGTCCGGCCGCGCGAAAGCTCCGCGAGCGCGAAGATGATCTCGGAGTCGACGGTCATCTCGGGCTCGGCGCGCGCGATCCGGTGCTGTGCGAAGAGCTCGTCGTCGTTCTTGATGATCCCGTTGTGGATTCCGACGACCGAGCCGTGGCGGATCGGGTGGTTGTTGGCCGAGAGGCTGGGGTGCCCCTTGGTGAAGTCGCGCACGTGGACGAGGAGTTTCGTCGCCTCTTCGGGGACGCTGATCCGCTCGAGGAGTGCCGTTGCCCCCGAGCGCTGCTTGTGCACGGCGATCGGATCTGCAGCGCTGCGGTAGGCGTAGCCGACGGCGTCAGCACCTCGCTCCGCGATCCCGGTCAGGAGGGCACGCGCCGCGACAGTGCGCTCGACGCTCGAGTCGGGGGCGAGGCTATATCCGGCGATTCCGCACAAAGTGTCTGAAAAAGGTGAAGCGACCCTGTGGCCGCTCTATCTTTCTAGACGCATCGGCTGGGGTCCTTGTTAGTTGCTATCCCTCTCCCGAGGGTTGACGGGCGCCTCAAGAGTCCACTAGGCCGCGCCGATACCCCTGGCATGCGGCCGCTGCCTGACGTGCCCTCGGACCCCGCGGTCGAACCGCGGCTCGAGCTCGTTCCCGAAGTCGAGGAAGAGGCGGAGGAGACCGAGGCCGAGGAGACCGCAGAGGCCGAAGAGCCTGAGGACGGGGAGGAGGACGACCCCAAGCCGGCCGCCAAGGCCGAAGCGACCCAGGATCCGCTCAAGCTCTACGTGCGCGCGATCGGCGACGGCCCGCTCCTGACACCCGCTGAAGAACGTGAGCTCGCCCGGCGCAAGGACGAGGGCGACGAGGAAGCCAAGAAGAAGTTGATCGAGTCGAACCTCCGGCTCGTGATGTCGATCACCCGCAACTACACGAAGGCCGGCGTGCCGCTTCTGGATCTGATCCAGGAAGGGAACCTCGGACTGATCCGCGCGGTGGAGAAGTTCGACTACAAGCTCGGTTACAAGCTTTCGACCTACGCGACCTGGTGGATCCGCCAGGCAGTGACGCGCGCGCTCGCCGACCAGGGCCGGACGATCCGACTGCCGGTCCACGTCGCGGACCAGGTTCGCCGGCTCATGCGCGCGCGCCGCCAACTCGCCCAGAAGTTCAACCGCGAGCCCACGGAGAAGGAGCTCGCAAAAGAAAGCGGCTTCCCGGAGAAACGCGTTCGGGAGCTGCTCGATTTGGTCGAGGATCCCGTCAGCCTCGAGACGCCGGTCGGCGACGGCGAGAGCATGTACGCCGACCTGATCGAAGACGTTCACTCGGAACGACCGGACGAGTCGACTTCGAAGAAGCTTCGCCGCAATGAGCTCGCCGAGGCCCTCCTCCTGTTGAATCCGCGCATGCGTCGTGTGCTTTCGCTTCGCTTCGGCCTGAATGGCGAAACGCCGCAGACACTCGAAGAGGTCGGAGCGGGGCTCGGCATCACGCGCGAGCGCGTCCGCCAGCTCGAGTCGCGCGCGTTGCGGGAATTGCGCGCGGTTGCTCCCGATCTAGAGCTTTACCTTCGGACCTAGCAGGTACTACTAGGGAGATGGATCGTCGCTTCGTCGACTGTCACTCGCATGTCGTCCCGTCCGGTGACGACGGAGCGGCGACGATCCAAGATGGCCTGGCGCTGTGCAGTAGCGCGGCGCAGCACGGGACCGCGATCCTCTTTGCGACGCCCCACGTCTGGCCGTACTTCACCCTCAGCGAGGAGCGCGAGTTGGAGATCCGCGAGGCCTACGAGCGGATGCGCCCGCATGCAGGGCTCGAGCTCCGGCTCGGGTTCGAGCTGACGCCGGTCGCGGCGCTGCTGGAGGAGGACCCGCGCCGCTACCTCCTCGAAGGAACCGACTGTGTCCTGATGGAGGTGCCATTCTCAGGCCCGCCCGACTTGCTGTTCGCACTCGCGGAGCATGTCGAAGCGGCCGGACTTCGACCGGTCATCGCGCATCCGGAACGCACCGAGGCGGTGCTGGAGGATCCGTCGATCGCCGACGATCTCTCAGCTCGCGGCTGGATGCTGCAGGTCAACGCGACGTCGCTGACCGGACGTCACGGGCCCGAGCCCGAAGAGCTCGGCTGGTCCCTGCTCGAAAGGGGCCTGGGCAGGCTCGTCGCCTCCGACGGGCACCGCACGACACGTCCTGCGCACCTCGACGAAGCGCATGCGCTCGCGGAGCAGCGCCTCGGCGATCGTGCTTCGCCGTTGTTCGACGGGTCCGCGCTCGGCGTTACGCCGTCACGGACTGCATCTCGCGCAGCGTCGACAGGCGCCTGAGCGACTCCAGCTCGATCTGCCTGACGCGCTCGCGGGTGAGACCGAGGCGGCGGCCGATCTCCTCGAGCGTCTTGGGCTCGGAGTCGTCGAGGCCGTACCGCAGCACGAGCACCTGCCGTTCGCGCTCCTGCAATGAGAGCAGGGCGGCGGTCAGCGCCTGCGAGCGCAGCGAGACCTCGACCTCTTCCTCGGGAAGCGGATCGTCGCCGGCGACGAAGTCGCCGAAGACAGCGTCCTCGGCCTCGCCGACCGGCTGGTCGAGAGACGCGGATGCACGTGCGGCAGCCCTGACCTCATGCGCCTGCTGAATCGGGAGGCTGGCCTCCTCGGCGATCTCCTCGAGCGTCGGCTCGCGGCCGAGCTGCGTCCAGAGCGTGCGCTCCGCGCGGTTCATCTTCTGCAGGCGCTCGACGATGTGGACGGGCATGCGAATGGTCCGGGCCTTGTCGGCGAGCGCGCGCGCAACCGCCTGCCGGATCCACCAGGTCGCGTAGGTCGAGAACTTGTAGCCACGCCGCCAGTCGAACTTCTCGACCGCGCGGATCAGACCCAGGGTTCCTTCCTGGATCAGGTCCAGGAACGGCAGGCCCTGGTTGCGGTAGTTCTTGGCGATCGACACGACGAGCCGCAGGTTGGACTGGATCATGTGCGACTTCGCGCCCATGTCTCCCCGCTCGATCCGCTTGGCGAGCTCGACCTCCTGGGGTGCCGTCAGCAATGGATGACGGCCGGCCTCGCGCAGGAAGAGCTGCAGCGCGTCGGTCGTCGTCTCGTATGAGGTCTGGAGCTGGGGAGGAGCGGGCTCCTTCTCCTTCTCTTTCTCCGGCTCCTCGACGACCACGTCGACCCCTCGCCGCTCGAGCTCGTTGAAGAGCGTTTCGGTCTCGAGCGCGTCGAGCTGATGAGCCTCGATCAGCTCAGCAAGCTCAGGCTGCTTGACCGAGCCCGTGCTTTCAGCGTTCTCCAGCAGTCCTTGGATGTCCTCGTGCTGGAGGATCGACTCGATCTCGACGGTCATCTCCTAATGCGTTGATGCCTCTGGGCAGGCGAAGCCAAACACGAGGCTGTCAGGTCGCAGCTACCCCCGTCAACCCTCTTGCGGACTATTCCTACCGAATGCACGGAAACCTACGTTATGTCAAGTTGGAGCTGATCCAGCTCTGCCGGCCGTTGTTCCGACTCTCCCCATCCCAGGCGAGTCGGATTCCTCTCAGGCGTCCGCATCTGCGACGGCGGGCGTTAGCCTGCCGCCTATGGACTACCGGCTCTACCACTCGGTCAACCACTTCATGGCCCACCACCGCTGGGTCGCTCATGTCGCGAACGATGTCCAGAGTGTGCTCGTCATCGTGATCGCGGCAGCAGCCTTTGCGCTCTGGCTCGCCGGGCGGCCCGGCGGCTCCCACCGTTGGAAGCTGGCCTCCGCCTCTGCCCTCGCGTCGGCGGCACTCGCTCTCGAGGCAAATCAGCTGATCGCCAAAGTCTGGCACCGTCCCCGCCCTTACGAAGCCCACCCCGCTCTCTACCACCTGTCGAAGTCTCACGACCCCTCGTTCCCGAGCGATCACGCGAGCGCGGCGTTCGCCATCGCGTTCGCAGTGTTCCTCTTCGACCGGGTACTCGGCGCTTTCTTCCTCGCCGTGGCAGTGCTGATCGGCTTGGCTCGCGTCTTGACCGGAGCCCACTATCCCGGTGACGTCCTCGCAGGCGCCGCAGTCGGCCTGCTCGCCGCCCTGGTCGTCGCGTACCTCGGGCGACGGGTTCTCGAGTGGGCGGTTAGGCTGGTGGAGCGAGTAACCGACCCGATCGTCGCACCCGCATGGCGCGCGCTCGGCCGCCGGTGATTTTCTTTCCACACAGCTGTCCACATGTTGGAAGATTGGCTGTGGAAATGTTGAAAAAGGAAAACTTCGCAAATTGCGGCCACGACCTTTTTAGACCCCTTGAATCATCTGTTTGACACGCTAGATTGCCAATTGCGCCGAGCACAGAGCGCGAGTAGGTCGAAGCCGAGTCCGAAGGCAGTAGCCGGAAGGCGAAAGTCAGCGGAAACGGTGGACGAAAGCGAAACTGGCTCGGCGAATTTTTTTGGTCCAAAGGCGTCGACTCGGCGACGCCGCACAGGAGGCCCTATGAGCTGCGCTCATCGGGCCGTTTCTTTAGTCTCTTACGGTGCACCTACGACTCCCAGCTATCGAACCAGGCGTCAAGGCTTTCGTCTGGGCGCTCCTCTTGAGCTTGTACCTCTGGGGCTTCCTGCTGGCAGTCGGCGTCGGCAAGGGCACAGCGACGGTGCTCGGGCTCATCGCGTTCGGCGCGATCTTCCTCTACGTCCGCGTCTACGGCGAAAGCGAAGAGTCCTAGGGCACTAAACGGCGATTGCCCGAGGGCGGCGCGTTGCGAGTGCGCCCACGAGGAGCCTTGCGAGATCGCCTCCGACCGCCTGCTCGAGGCGACGGAAGGCAGGAGGTCGTGAGTCGTCGACCTCGGTCAGGGCAGCGCGAAGGAGTTCGTAGCCTCTCTCGCCCTGCGGTAGCGAACGGTACTTCATGGCCTTCCAGGTATCGGCCTGCGAAGGCCGGCGGCTCATCCCTGAGGCAGGGCTAAAGCCGCCCCCCGGTCTTGCCGAGGGGCGGCCCCAATGGAGTTACTTGACCGTCTCGCGGTCAGTGGTGCGGTCGGTCGACGTCGTCGCCGCATCGCTATCCGCCGTCAACGGCTCGTCTGCTGCACGTCCATCGGTCGTCGTGGGCGTCGCCGTGCGTCGCCCGAACAGGCCACGCCGCCCGTCGGCGGGCGCAGTGTCACGCTCACGGTCGACGATCACATCGCGGTCACGTATGACCGGCCCGGTCGTGTCGAACGAGAACCCGAAGACGAGCCCCGTCCCGAAAGCCAGCACCGGTATGTAGTAGAGGAAGTCCGTCACGAGGCCGCTGACGTGGATGTCCCGACTCCACGCCATCACGTGGTTGTGGAACCAGCCGCTACCGGGCTCGCCGGCCAGGACAATCCACAACGACACGATCGCCACAGGAATGAACGCGGTGATCAACACCGCGATCGAGAGCCGGGGCCAGCCCCACTTCGTCCAACCTCCCAGCAGCTGGGACAGCGCCATCAGGAGGCCCGCCCCGGCAACGAGCCCGATTCGAGCCCAGTACCCCCCGATGCTGTCGTTGCCGATCTGCGTTGCGAGCCAGATCAGCAGTCCGGCGCCGGCCGAGAACACCAGCGTCGTCGTCGCCCGTGTGAGTCCGTACATTCGATCACCTCGCTAAGTCGGTGCCCTGGTGATACCCGGCACCGCCGAAGACGAACCTGCGTTCAGACGGCCGCACGGGCATAGCCCGTGTGGCCTCTGAATCGCCGGCGCCGAGTCGGCGCCTAGAGAGCCAGCCGGCGGGTGTCGAACGAAGCGGAGTAGAGCTCGGCGCGGAATTCCTCGAGGGAATCCGCGACGTCGTCGTTGAACACGTGCTCGACCACTCCCACTTTTGGGTCGTTGTGGAACGGCAGGTCGACGTGCTCGTGGGAGACGAGGTTGACGGACGTCCGCTGGCACGCCGGGCAGCGAACGGCGAGCCCAAGCGAGCCGTCCCCGGGGGCAAGCAGGAAGAACGACGAGGGAAAGACAGGCCGCGGCCGGTCCTCGGGGTAGCAGAAGAAGCTCCAGGGCCACTCCCCGGCCTGGATCCGGCGGGCGGCCAGGTCGGAAAGCTCTGCAACGACGCGGTCGAGCTGAGCGGTCATGACGTTGTAGAAGTCCCCGCCCTGTAGCCCGAGGGGACCCCAGTCGAGGTCATCGTGCGTGACAAGCCCTTCATGCTCCTCCCCGCACCCGCACGCGAAGAGCACGTGGAACACCGAGGGATGAGCGGCGCCGGGAAGGCGCTCGAGCTGCCGGAAGTCCGAAAGGGTGACCCGCGCCTCTCCCCGTGCCGGGCACGGGAAGGTGAACCGCCCCGTCAGCGCGTCGTACATGGTGCCTTTCTAATCGGTACTCCGGATGTCAAACCTGACACCTAGTGGCAATTAGTACTCGATCAGGGCATGCAGGTCGTACTTGGAAAGGCGCTCGCGGCCGTTCAGGAACCCCAGCTCGATGATGAAGCAGCACCCCACCACGATGCCACCCAGGCGCTCGACGAGCTGTTCCGCGATCGCCTCGACGGTGCCGCCCGTGGCGAGCACGTCGTCGTGGATCAGGACGCGTGCCCCGCGCGGGACCATGTCCGGATGCAGCTCGAGAGCGTTCTGTCCGTACTCGAGCGCATATGTGGCGCTGATCGTCTCGGGGGGAAGCTTGCCGGGGCGACGCGCTGGCACGAAGCCGCAGCCGATCTCCTTCGCGATCGCCGCCCCGAGGATGAACCCCCGCGCCTCGGCGCCGACGATCAGGTCGGGCTTCTTCTCGGCCCCCCACTCCGCGAGCTGCTCGATCGAATACCTCAGTGCCTCGGGATCCGCGAGCAGCGGCGTGACGTCCTTGAAACCGACGCCCGGCTGGGGCCAGTCGGGGACCTCCCTGACCTTCTCGGCGAGATTCACCGGATCATGTTGACGCAAGCCGGCGCAGCGCGCGCCAGAAGAGCAGCTGACCAAGCCCCTGGGCAACCTCGCCGAGCGATTCCAGATCCTCCATCCCCGCCCGGCGCCGTTCCGGATTGCGGGCGCGAAGCGCCGGGCCGACAACCTGGTCGATGAGCCCTGCTTCCCGGTCCGCTGCCGTGCGGAACCCCCTCAGGTGCCGAGGGGCGATCCCGAACTGCGCCAGCCGGCCGCAGGCAAGCGCGATCTCCGCATCGAGCTCGCGGTAGCGCTTCTGGCCGGACTCCGTACGTGGCGCCAGCAACCCGAACTCCTCGAGCTCTCGCGCGAGCCGAACATCGATTCCCGCGCGCTCGCAGAGCTGATCGAGATCGAGCTCGCGCTCTTCGTCGGTTAATCCTGTGCGCCGCTTCTTAGGGTCGCGCGCTCCGGAAGAGGCAAGCTCCTGGCGGATGACGCGCAGCGGCAGAAACTCGTCGCGTTGAAGTCGCAGAATCGTCTCTAGGCGCTCGAGGTCGTCCTCGCTGAACAGGCGGTACCCGCCCTGCGTCCTGCGCGGCGCCAGCAGCCCTTGATCCTCGAGGTAGCGGATCTTCGAGATCGAGATGTCCGGGAACTCGTCCTTGAGCATTCCGCAAACGGTCCCGATGGTCAGCAGACGCGGTCGTGAGGCGGTGGCCATCAGCGGTTCAGGAACGTGAGTCGGTATTTGCCGATCTGCAGCTCGTCGCCATCCTCGAGCTGAACAGACTCGACACGCTTTCGGTTCACGAACGTGCCGTTGAGGCTGCCCTGGTCGTCCACGAAGAAGCCTCCGTCGCGCTGGACGATGACGGCGTGCTTGCGCGAGACCGTGACGTCGTCGAGAAAGATTCCGCAGTCGGGCGAGCGACCGATCGACGTCTCACCTTCGGGATGGAAGGTCTCCCCCGTCCTGCCGCCGCCAGAGCGAACGACCAGCGCGGGGCCCGTGATGCCGAGGTCCTCGAGCGCTTCGGCGGACGTGTCGTCACCCTCGTCAGGCGTGAACGTCTGCGTCGTCTCAGTCCCGCCCTCGTCCTTGACGAGGAGCGCGCCGCAACGAGCGCAGTAGTTCGCAGCTTCGGGATTCTGGAAGCCGCACTCCTGACAGTAGATGTGGCTCAACGGTGCCTAGTTTGGAGGCGCGGCTTTCGAGGTGAGAATCTCGGTGAGGTGGTCGACGTCCACGTCGTCGAGGATGCTCGCCCCTCCGGTCTTCTGTAGCCGCGCGACCAGCTCCGCACGGAGAATGTCGATCTTCCCGTGCAGCAGGCGCCGTTGATAGGAGACCTCGTTCTCCTCGTGCGTCAGGTCGGCGATGAGCTGCTTGAGGTCAGCGTCGGACAGCGTTGCGAGATCGGGCAGAGCTTCCACGGGCCGCCTTTCCTGGTCGAGGGCTCTCAGCAGTAAAGCAGCACCGAGCCAAAGGGTCAACTTGAACTTGAGACTTTTAGACCGTGGCTGCCGCCCCCTCGGTTTCCATGATCTCTTCGACGATGGCTCGGAACTCGGTCTCGAGCGTCTTGGAGTCCTCTTCGGTCTTGCCCTCGGCATAGATGTGCACGATCGGCTCGTCGGGGTCGGGAAGGATCTGCGCCCACCCTCGCTCGCCGAAGACCTTGATGCCGTCCGTGAGATCGAGCTTGCGATCGCGCAGCTGTTCCGTCAGCACCCGCATCACGACGCCCTTGAGCGCCCACGGGCACGCGAGGTGCCGATGGATGAGGGTTGGCGCAGGGAGCTCGGCGACGAGCTCGGATAATGGCCGTCGCACCGGCGCGAGCAGCTCGAGCAACTTGCACAGGCTTGCGGTCGCGTCGTATGCGGGCAAGAACTCCGGGAAGACGTACCCGCCACCGACGGCGCCGGCGAAGATGACGCCTTCCTCGGCAGCCGCCTTCGTCAGGTCGCCGAGCGACGCGGGCGTGCGCACGACCTCGAGCCCGCTCCCTTCCAACAACCGGTCGACCTGGCTGGTGACGGTGATCGGGAACGCGAGCTTCCCGCGTCGGCCGTCGCTTCCGATCAGCCGCAAGAAGAGGAGAAGGGTCTGCTCGACCGGTACCTCGCGGCCGCGCTCGTCCACCAGATAGAGGCGCTCGGCGGCCCGGTCGAGGATCACGCCCAGATCAGCGCCCACTGCGGGCACGAGGTGCTTCACCTGCCCGATCGCCTCGCGCAGCAGAGTCGAACCGGAATCGGACCGGTCCGTCGTGAACCCGTGCGCCGAGACCGCTTCCACTCCGAGCGGCCCCAGCAGGAGCGGCACCACGTACGACGCCGCCGAGAAGCCGTAGTCGACGACCAGACGGAAGCCGCGCGCGCGGATCGCCTCCACGTCGAGGCTGTCCAGTAGATCCTGCGCGTACGACTCGCGCACGCGCGCCGGATAACTGATCGAGCCGATGTCGCCGAAGCTGGCGCGACGCAGCTCGCCGCGTGTGAAGTTCTTCTCGATCTCCTTCTGCATGGCCGGGGAGAGCTGGATGCCGGGCTGTTCGAAGAACTTGATCTGCACCATCTCGGGGTCGAGCTGGCTCGTGCCGACGTGGAAGCCCGCCTCGTAGCCTTCGCTCTTCAGGAGATGGCGCGCAACCGCCGCGGGCAGGACGCGCAGATCGGCGACGTCCAGTCCCGTCGACGTGAAGCCCGTGATCATCGCCCGCTTGATCATGCGACACGCGGGAGCCGACTCCCGGCTTGCGGCCACGCGTGCCCCGCGTTTGAGCGCGGTTCCAAGAGCGGCGGCGATGCGGACCGCAACCTCGGGCGTCAGGTCGACGTTGACGAGGCCGGCGACGCCGTCCCTCCCGAAGAGCCGCGTCGATGCGCGCGACTCCCAGATCACGCTCTCGTGGATCAGCGACCCCGACTCCACCTCCTTGTATGGGTAGATCCGGACACCGGGCATCACCACCGTCTCCGCCCCGATCGTCACCTCGTCACCGATCGCCGC
This sequence comes from Actinomycetota bacterium, assembly GCA_030854665.1. GTDB lineage: Bacteria > Actinomycetota > Thermoleophilia > Gaiellales > Gaiellaceae > 3-1-20CM-4-69-9. The sequence goes on along the minus strand of JALYST010000275.1, from coordinate 4,616 downwards.
GCCCTCGTGGATGCGGACATGGGCGCGGATGTCGCACGACCGGCCGAGGATGGCGCCCTCGATCAGCGCGTTCCGACCGACGTGGGTCGAGGAGTCGATGACCGAGCGCGTCACGCGCGTGCGCTCACGCAGTGTGACGCTGTTCGACAAGACCGAGTGCGCCCCGACGACCGCGCCGGGAGCGACACGGCAGTAGTTGCCAATGTATGCCGGTCCCTCGATCTGCTCGAGGTCGCCGATCTCGACGCCCTCGCCGAGCCAGACGTTGCCACGAATGCGGATGCCGGGGATGTTGAGCCTCACGTTCTCTTCGAGCGCGTCGAAGTTCGCCTGGCGGAACTGGTCGAGATTCCCGATGTCCTGCCAGTAGCCGTCCATGACGAAGCCGTAGAGAGGGCGGCCCATCTCCAGCAGATACGGAAAGAGCTCCTTGGAGAAGTCGTACGGACGATCGGGCGGCACGTGCTTCAGCACCTCGGGCTCGACCACATAGATGCCGGTGTTGATCGTGTCGGAAAAGACCTGGCCCCAGGAGGGCTTCTCGAGGAAGCGTTCGATTCGGCCTTCCTCGTCCGTGACCACGATGCCGAACTCGAGCGGGTTGTCGACCGACTTGAGCCCGATCGTCACTGCTGCACCCTTCTCCTTGTGAAAGGCGACGAGTGCGCTGAGGTCGACGTCGCAAAGCGCATCTCCCGAGATGACGAGAAACGTCTCGGCGAGCTGCTTCGCAGCCAGGCGTACCGAGCCGGCCGTTCCGAGCGGCGACTCCTCGACCGAGTAGCCGATTTCCATTCCGAGGGTCTCACCCTGGCCGAAGTAGCTGCGAATCGCCTGCGGCAGGAACGCAACCGTCACGATCACCTCGTTCATCCCGTGCTCGCGCAACAGCTCCAGGATGTGCTCCATGCACGGCTTGCCGACGACCGGCACCATCGGCTTGGGCTGGTTGGACGTGAGCGGACGGAGGCGTGTGCCCTCGCCGCCTGCCATCACCACGGCTTTCATCGCTTGCCTTCTCTCCAGGCCGTGACCCCGTACATCAGGCCTGCGATGACCGCGAGGACGAGCCCGGTCCAGAAGATCCAGTACGGCCAGTCGGTCGAGCGGTGCGTGACGATCAGGAAGCCGATCCCCGCGTACAGGAGCCACGTTGCCGTCTTGCCGAGGAAGTTCACGTTCACCTCATACCCCGGCGGCGCGATCGTCTTGTACCCGGCGAGCAGCAAGAGGTCACGTCCAAGGATCACGACCAGGCCGGGCCAGGGCATGTGATCCTGGACGAATAGAACGATTACCGCCGCGTCGATCATCAGCCGGTCGGCCAGCGGGTCGAAGATGCGGCCGAAGTCCGACTCGACCTGCCAGCGACGTGCGAGGAAGCCGTCGATCTGGTCGGTGACGCCGGCGATACAGAAGACGATGCCGGCGGGCCAGCTGTGGCCGCCGTCCGCGGTCAGCATCAGCGCGACGAAAACCGGGATCAGGGCGAGCCGGGCGATCGTAAGCGCATTCGGAAGCTGCTGCAAAGTCGCCGGAACGGCGCGGGTCGCCATAAGTGTGGAAAGGATACGCCCGTGGCGGAGGCCCTCAGACTGCCTGGTTTCGTGGATGCCCACAGCCACGGGTTTCAGCGCGCCCTGCGGGGGCGTTCCGGAGGCGCGGACTTCTGGGCCTGGCGCGATCTCATGCTCGCCGAGGCGGAGCGCCAGACGCCCGAGCTGGTCCGCCGAGAGTACGTGCATCTCTACCGTGAACTGAGAGCCGCCGGCTACACCGCGGTCGGCGAGTTCCACTATCTCGGCTTCGACGAAGCGCTCGCGGCCGTGGATGCCGCCGAGGAGGCAGGAATCCGCATCGTCGTGCTGCTCGCCGCGTACGGACGCGGCGGCCTGCCGCGTTTCCGGCAGGAGTCGGTCACGGAGTACCTGCGGCAGGTCGAGGACCTGCGCAGTCGGGGAATCCCGGTCGGGGTCGCCCCCCACTCCGTCCGCGCCTGTCCCGAGGACTGGCTCCAGGAGATCGGCCGCTACGCGGCCGCAGAGCGGCTGCCGCTGCACGTGCACGCGGACGAACAGCCCCGCGAGATCCACGAGTGCCTCGCGGAGCACGGGATCCGGCCGATCGAGCTGCTGGATCGGACCGGCTGCCTCAGCGAGCGCACGACGGTCGTGCACGCGACGCACGCCGACGGCGCTGAGCTCGACCTGGTTGCGAGAGCCGGTGCGCGTGTCTGTGCCTGCTTGACGACGGAGGCAAATCTCGGCGACGGCTTCCTGCCGGTGGAGCGCGTGTGCACTCGCGGCATCGGGATCTGTATCGGGTCGGACTCCAACGTCCGCATCGATCCGCTCGAGGAGTTGCGCGAGCTCGAGGGAATCGCGCGGCGCCAGACGGGTCGCCGCAACGTCATCTCCACCGAGACGCTGCTCTGCTTCGGCGCCGACGAGGGCGCGGGGTCGCTCGGGCTCGAGGAATGGGACGAGGTCCAGGTCGACCTGACGCACCCCTCGCTGCGCGGTGTCGAGGACGTCTTCGATGCACTCGTTGACGGCTGCGGCGCCGACGTCTTCCTAGAAGCGTGACGTCCAGTACGCGGTGCGCGTGACGTAGGCGCGTTGCGCGGCCCGTCCGTGCAACCCGTACGCCCCGTCGTAGCTCTCGTATCGGCCGCCGTGGCCGGCGGGCTCGATCTGCGTGCCCTCGCCCCACTCGTTGTACGACGTGATCGTGACAAGGTTGGCCCCCGCGCGGAGCGCTGCACGCCACATCGAGTCGTACGTCGCACCGAACAGGCGGTTTTTCACATTCGTGTCCCCGGTCGCCGCCAGCGCGTCGTACCCCGGACCGACGGACGGCGCGCACAGGATTCCTCGCGCGCGTGCCTGCCTGCAGTAGCGGTCGAACTTCGCCGCGTGGTAGATGACGATGTCGTAGGTATAGAAGCCTGCGAACCCCGCACGCGCCGCGAAACCCACGAGGTTGGTCTGCCCGAAGAGCCGCAGCCCCATGGGCTGTCGTGTGACGCGGTTCCACTCCTCCGCCGCGAAGTCCTTGGTGCGGTAGATGTAGACGTCGCGAACCCCGAGGCCGCGGATGTATACGAGGTCGGCTGCAATCGAGTCGATCGAGCGACCTGGGTACGGCTCGAGCTGAACCGCGACCTCGAGGCCGCGTCGCGTCGCCGCGCGCATGACGGACGGAAGACGCCGGTCCTCGGGCGACCCCCGACCCCACCAGGAGCTGACCACCTCGTCGACGCCGGAGTCTGCGATGTCCCTCATCTGCGCGCCGAGCACCCGCGGGTCGCCGCTCGAGTACGCGCCGCGCATGGGAAAAAAGGCCGACGCGATATCAAAAGGAGGGGTGTGCCCGCCCTCCTCCCAGTGGACGTACTGGCCGTCGTGACGCGGGTTGGAGTACCAGGGGTAGAAGAAGATCGCGCTCCGGGCCGGCGCCTGGGCGGCTGCGGCCGATGCGGGCATGGCGAGGAGAAGCACCAGGGCCAGGAGGGCGCGCCGCATCCCGCACACCTTGCCAGCCCAGGCGGATCCCCAGGACGAGGCATACGGGAAGGCACGAGTCGCGCCGATGCCCGGGAATATGGCTTTCCATGGTTGGTTCGACCGCATTCGTTCCCGCTGCCGCCCTGAGGGTGCCCAGACGATGGCTGAGTACGCAATCACCCTCGCTGTCATCACACCGGCGATCATCATCGCCTACGGTTTTTTCTCGGACGACATCGGTCGGCTCATCGACAGCGTCCGCTCGATCCTCGGCTAGAAACGTCTCGCCTAGAGGCGTCGTTCAGTTCTGGGGAAGGAGTTCAGGATCGCGGCGCCGTGAACCGTGCCGTATCTTGATGGCGAAGCATGGAACAGGCGAGAGTCGACAAATGGTTATGGGCGGCGCGGTTGTTCAAGACTCGCCGCGCCGCGACGCACGCGGCGATCGGGGGACGCGTCCACGTCAACGGCGTACGCGTGAAGCCATCGAAGGAGATCCGCGTCGGCGACACGATCGACGTGACGATCCGCTCGGTGAAACGCACGGTCGAAGTCGCCTGCGTAGCCGACAGGCGCGGGCCGGCAGCCGCCGCGGCGGCTCTCTACGTCGAAGCGCCGGAGTCGATCGCTGCGCGGGAGGAAGCAGCACTCGAGCGTCGCCTCGCGAGATCGCCGGGGGCCGATCTCGGTGGGCGGCCGACGAAGCTCGCCCGCCGGCGGCTGGAGGCAATGCGCCGCGCCCACCGGCACGGACGCTCGCCTTAGCGTCGGATTGTCGCTCTTGTTGACGCCGCTTCCACTCGGCGCGCGTGTCAGGGTCGTGACGAGCTTCCATTCTTCGAGGCGCGATTCTTGTGGTGGAGCCCGAAGTAGTGGCCAGGAAACCACCATTTCACCGCTCGGCGGTAGCGCAGCGGCCACGCGCTCAACCCCGGCGACGAAGGGGCGCAGGTCTGACTGATTGAATGGGCGGAACGAACCTGTGTCGCCAAAAGGGGGTGCGTCTTCAGCATCATCGTGATCATCATCATCGTCGTCATCGTCCTCGCATTGCTCGGCTTCTTCGCGCGCGGGAGGCGCTAGGCGATTGCCGGCGGGCCACTTCGGTGG
>JALYST010000266.1 GCA_030854665.1 Actinomycetota bacterium | reverse complement strand
GTCGCGCAGGTCTCGAACCCGTCCAGACCGGGCAGCATGACGTCGAGAACGATCGCGTCGTAGTCGTGCGCGCGTGCCATCCAGAGCGCGTCCTCCCCTTTCGGGGCTATGTCGATCGCAGTTCCGTTCTCGGTGAGGCCGCGCCGAACGAGCGCCGCCATCTTGGGATCGTCCTCGACCAGTAGTACGCGCATCACAGCAATGTGCCTGCTCGATGTGAGAAAAAGGTGAGAGGAAAGACGTGCGCTGACTCACATCTGTTTCACACGAGCCTCCTACCGTGGTCTACGCAAGTTCGATGGAATCCCACACGAAGGAGGAACGACATGCGTTCACGTCTCACCAAGCTCGGCGCGGCGCTGGCCGCACTGGCGGCGCTCGCCGTCGGCGGTTCCACGCTCGCTTCGGCGGGCGGGGGCGGCAGCAAACCTGACAAGGCACCCGCTGCGAAGGCACGCGCTGCGGAGGCACGCGCTGCGGAGGCACCCGCTGCGAAGGCACCCGCTGCGAAGGCACGCGCTGCGTTGAGGCAGCAGTCTGTGCCAGCGGGTGAGGCCGAGAGCAACGCCGCCGACACCGACTCGATCCAGGACGAGAGCGGAAAGGACGACGCAACCGAAGCCGGTGCCGAGTCGGCCGAATCCGGTTCCGAGGCTGCAAACAGCGACGGTCCGGGTGGCTGGGCCGACGAACCCGGTAACCCGAACGCCGACACGCAGCAGGAAGGCGAGCACTAAGCCCCACCGCTTCACCCCTGGGCCCTCCCTCATCGAGGCCTCGGCATCGCCGGGGCCTCGATGTATGGACCCGTTGATGTGCTTGCTCACCGAAGGGACGCGGATCATGATGGTCCGCGAGGAAAGGAGCTTAGATGGCAGAGCAGCGCGTCATCCCGATGTTCTCCTATGAGGACGTCGCTCGTGCCGCGGACTGGATCGGGAACGCCTTCGGGTTCGAGGAGACGGGCCGGTGGAGCGACGAGTGCGGCCGTGTCACCCACGTGAACATGGAGCTCGACGGCGGCATGGTCATGCTCGGGTATCCGAGCGCGGTGTACCAGAGCCCGAAACATCACGCCGAAGTGTGCGAGCAGGCCCGCACGTGGCGCCAGACGCCGTACGTGGTTGACGGCGTGCATGCCTCGATCGACGACATCGACGCGCACTACGCACGCGCGCGGGTGGCGGGCGCGACGATCCTGTCGGAGCTGGAGGACAACACGGGAATCGGACAACGGCAGTACCGGGCCGAAGATCTCGAAGGCCACCGCTGGATGTTCGCGCAGCCGCTCTAGCGACGCGCACCGGTGCCAGGCACGGGTGCGCTCGTGTGACGCAGGCGTGCCGGCTTCCGCAAGTCGCCTGCACGGGCGACTTTTCCGGAGGCCGTACCGGTGCCAGGCACCGGGACGAGAATGTGACGCAGGCGTGCCTGGTCTAGCCGAGCGTGCCAAGCGCGTGAGCGAGCTCGCCGAGGTCAGCGATGACGACATCCGCTTCGTCCAGTTGCGCACTCCGATAGCGGCCCGTTGTCACGCCGATGCACAGGCAGCCCGCGGCCTGCGCGCTCGAGACGTCAAGCGGTGTGTCGCCGACGGCGACGGTGCTCTCGCTCGGCCAGTTGCCGGCCCGCTTCCGCGCGAGGTCGAAGAGCTCGACCCGGTTCTCGCGTTCGCAGCCGAATGCGCCTTGTCCGGGCGGGAAGAATTCAGTCAGCCCGAGCCGTCCTATCCGCGCGTGTGCCACCGCCGGCGGATTGCCGGTCAGCAGTGCGCGATGCTCGACGCCGGCCGCCGCTTCCGCTGCATGCGGGCCGAGCTGCCAGTGGCTCGTGTCCGCTTTCGCCAGCAGACGAACGTAGTGAGCGGAGAACGTCTCGCACCAGCGGGGAAGGCCGGCGTCTATCTCCGCTTCGGGAACATTCACCGTGCGAAGGGCACGACGGACGTGCGCCGGGGCGGTGTCGCCCGGGACGTCCGGGCCTTCGGCGTAGATCCCGAACACGGCTTCGAGTGCCAGCCGGCTCGCCTCCACGTACACCTCGTCGTGCGTCAGCAGCAACGTCCCGTCGACGTCGAACAGCACGAGCCAGGTCAGGCCGTCACCACCGCGTCGACAGCCTCGCGCAACGTGCGGACGTACTGCTGCAATGCGTCCGCCCCTTCCTCCGCCACTTCGACCGGACGCGAGCCGACGACGATGCCATCGGCGAGCTCGGCCGCGGCACGCGCCTGCTCGGGTGTCGAGATCCCAAAGCCTGCGTAGAGCGGCACGTTCGTGACGGCGCGCGCCCGGTCGACGAGGCCGGCGAGGGCAGGTGAGGCGTCGGCGCGCGCGCCCGTCGTTCCCGTGACGGCGACGAGGTAGAGCCAGCCATCCGTGTGCTCCGCTGCGAGGCGCACCCGCTCGTCGGTCGACGTCGGCGCGACGAGCTGGATGCGCCGAAGCTCGAGCCTTTCGCCTGCGGGAAGATCCGCGACGATCAGCGAACTCGCGCCGGCGGCCCGCGCGTCGTGTGCGAAGCGGTCCCAGCCGTAGGCCTCGAGTAGGGCCGAGTACGTCATCGGCACGAGCGGCGTGTCGGGCACGAGCTCGTGCGTGCGCGCGAGACACTCGAGGCAGGCGCGGGTCCGCATTCCTTGCCCGAGCGCGCGCTCCGCCGCACGACGGATCACCGGTCCGTCTGCGAGTGGATCGGAGAATGGAAAGCCGAGCTCGACGACGTCGGCGCCGCCGGCTACCACGGCAGCGGCGAGCTCGGGTGTTTCAGGGCCCGACATCAGGTAGACGACCAGCGTCTTCATGTGTCGTCTACGAGGAGTGCGAACAGTGTCGCGTCGACGCGATCGTTGCCGTGGCGCAGGTACTTCCGCTTGACGCCTTCGCGCTCGAAGCCGAGCCGCTCGAGCACGCGCTCGGACGCGGGATTGCCGATCCGCACGTGTGCCTCGATGCGCCAGATGCCGTTCGCGGCCGCGTGCTCGGTCATCTGCTGCACCGACCGAGTCGCGACACCTCGACCTCGGGCCGAGACGAACAGCCAGTAACCGATCTCGACGACGTCACGCAACGGATCGAAGTGGTGAAGCGACGCGCCTCCAAGCAGCTCGTCGTCACGCACGTCCTGGATGACATAGGCGGCCAGCAGCCCGTGGGCCCGCATGCCGGGAAGCTGGTCGCGGAGCATGACGCGCAGGGTGTCGGCATCAACCGATGGCAGGCTCGCCTCGCCGCCGACCGCAGGATCACGAAAAGCGGGTGCGATCGTGTCGACATCCGACTCGATCGGACCGCGCAACAGCAGCTCGTCGACGCGCAGCTCATCCGGGAACCGGTACGTCGACATCTGTCCGCTTGCGTGGTCCGAGCGGCTCATCGGGCGAGCACCTCTGCGAGATCCTTGTCGCCACGGCCCGACAGACAGACGAGCACGAGCTTTTCGTCCAGCTCGCGGGCCCGCGCGAGTGCATGCGCGGGCTCGAGGGCGGGAATGATCCCCTCGAGGCGGGTAAGGTCGCGGAAGGCGTCCAGCGCCTCTGCGTCGGTCGCACGCACGTATTGCGCCCGACCCGAATCTCGCAGCCACGCATGCTCGGGACCGACGCCGGGATAGTCGAGGCCCGCCGAGATCGAGTGTGCATCTGCAATCTGGCCGTCCTCGTCCGACAGCACGGAGGAGCGCGCGCCGTGCAGCACTGCGGGGTTTCCTGCGCCGAGCGATGCAGCCTCGGCCGCCTCGACGCCGACCAGCCGCACGTCGGCATCATCGAGGAAGCCGGCGAAGATGCCGATCGCGTTCGAGCCGCCGCCGACGCAGGCGACGACGACTTCCGGCAGTCGGCCTTCAGCCTCGCGGAACTGCTCGCGCGCCTCGCGGCCGATCACGGCCTGAAGCTCGCGCACGATCTCCGGATACGGGGCGGGGCCGACACACGAGCCGATCAGGTAGTGCGTCGTCTCGACGTTCGTGATCCAGTCGCGAATCGCCTCGCTGGTCGCCTCTTTGAGCGTCCGCGTGCCGAAGTCGACGGGTCGAACCTCGGCGCCGAGCAGGTTCATGCGCTCGACGTTGGGGCGCTGGCGCCGCATGTCCTCCTCGCCCATGTAGACGACGCACTCGAGGCCGAATCGTGCGCACACCGTCGCGGTTGCAACTCCATGTTGCCCCGCGCCGGTTTCCGCCACGATGCGGCTCTTGCCGAGACGGCGCGCCAGCACCGCTTGACCGAGAGCGTTGTTGAGCTTGTGCGCGCCGGTATGCAGCAGATCCTCCCGCTTCAGGTAGAGGCGTTTGCCCGGCGCAAACCGTTCCGCCCGGGTGAGCGGCGTCGGGCGGCCGGCAAAGCTGCGCCCGAGCTCGTCGAGCTCCGCCTGGAACTTCTCGTCGGCCTGCGCGGTGCGCCAGCCTGCCTCCAGCTCGTCGAGTGCCGGAATCAGCGTCTCCGGGACGTAACGCCCGCCGTACGTCCCGTACAGGCCCGGTGTCGATGTCACCGGGCCGCCTCGATGAACGCGCGAACCTTGTCGTGATCCTTGATCCCCGGCTTCGCTTCGAGCCTCGAAGCCGCGTCGACGGCCCAGGGGCGGACGGCTCGAACCGCTTCGCGGACGTTGTCGGGCCCGAGCCGGCCGGCGAGCATCACGCGCCCCGTGGTCACTGCTGCTCGCTGGAGGTGGAGCGGATCCTGCTCTTCCCAGGGGAGGTCGACGACGTGCGCGACGGTCTTGCCTTCGCGTAACAGCACCGCGTCGCGCCCGCGCACGCGGCCTTCCTCGTGACCGTAGAGCTGGACGAGATCGGATCCCGCCTCCTCTGCCTCGCCTACGAACACGGCCACGCTGAGGCGGTCTTCCGGCACGGGCAGCAGCTCACGCGCGCGGCGCGGGCTCTCCTCCGCAAGGATGAAGCCGAGCATGTCGGCGCCTGCCTCGACGGCCGCGTCCACGTCCTCGCGACGCGTGAGGCCGCAGACCTTCACGAGTGGGCGGGAGAGGATGTCGCAGAGCCGCGCCGCAGGACTCTCTGCCCGCATGAGGGCCGAGCCGATGAGAATTGCATCGGCGCCCGCGAGCTCTGCTGCCGCACCCTGCGCGCGCGAGTGTACGCCGCTCTCGGCGACGATCACACCGTCGTGAGTGCTCATGCCGGCGATCAGCCCCAGCTGGGTACGTCTGTCGATCTCGAACGTCGAGAGGTCGCGTGCATTGACGCCGATCACTTCCGCCCCGAGACCGACCGCACGCTGCAGTTCCTCGGCGTCGTGCGCCTCGACGAGCGTCTCGAGGCCGAGCTCGTGTGCGTAGGTCATCAAGGCTGACGCGCGCTGGTCGTCGACGTCGCGGAGCAGGATGAGGACAGCGTCCGCACCTGCGACCTTCGCCTTCAGCAGTTCGAGCTCTTCGGTGAAGAAACCCTTGGCGAGTAGCGGCGCCGTCGTCGCTGCGCGCGCGGCCATGAGATCGTCGAGCGAGCCGCCGAAGCGCTCGTCCACGAGGATCGAGATCGCCGCGGCGCCGGCGTTCGCGAACTGCGCAGCGAGTCGTGCGGGGTCTGCGTCGGGGCGCAGGTCCCCGGCGGAGGGCGAGCGGCGTTTGATTTCGGCGATCCCGGCGAGGCCGGGAGCGGCGAGGGCATCGCGGAACCGGCCCATCAAGCAGCCACACTTTCCCGCGAGAAGGCGATCAGCAGCTCGAGCCGTTCTCCCGCGGCCCCGGAGTCGATCGTCTGGCGTGCGACCTCGAGACCTTCGCGCAGGTCCGCGGCATGACCGCCTGCTGCGATCGCCCCCGCGGCGTTGAGAAGAATCGCATCGCGGCGCGCGCCGTTTTTCCCGGCGAACACCTCGCGGATCGCCTCGGCGTTCTCGGCGGGACTTCCGCCGCGCAGCTCGTCGACGCTGCAGCGCGGGATGCCGAGCTCGGCTTCAGGGTCCAGCCGGCGTTCGAGCACTTCGCCGTCCACCACCTCCGCAACGAGGTTCAGCCCGACCGGTGAGAGCTCGTCAATGCCGCCGCCGCCGTGTACGACGTACGCACGGCGAGTACCCAGCCGGGCCAGCACCTCCGCGATCGTTCGCACGAGTTCGGGAGAGTAGACGCCGACGACCTGCGCTCGGGCGCCTGCCGGATTCGTCAATGGCCCGAGCACGTTGAACACCGTCCTGGTCGCGAGCTCTTTGCGCACGGTCGCGGCGTGCCGCATGGCCGGATGGTGCGACGGAGCGAAGAGAAAACCGAAACCGAGCTCGTCGATGGACTTTGCGATCCGCTCCGGCCCGAGCTCGAGGGTGAACCCGAGCGCTTCGAGCACGTCGGCGGACCCGCAGGCAGACGAGACTGCGCGGTTGCCGTGTTTCGCCACCGCGGCGCCGGCGGCGGCTGCGACGAGCGCGGCGGCCGTCGAGATGTTGATCGTGTGCGCGCCGTCGCCGCCGGTGCCCGCCGTGTCGACGAGATCGTCGCGGCGGGGTCGAACGGCGAGGACGTGGTCACGCATCGCCTCCGCACAGCCCGTGATCTCGTCGGTCGTCTCCCCCTTCGCACGCAGCGCGATCAGGAACCCTCCGATCTGCGCAGGCGTCGCCTCGCCACGCATGATCTCGTCCATCACTGCGCGCGCTTCCGCGCGCGCCAACTGCTGGCCCTCGAGCAATTTGCTGATGACTGTCTGAATCATCCGTTGAGGAAGTTTCGCGCGATTTCACGCCCCAGTGGGGTGAGGACAGACTCTGGATGGAACTGCACGCCGTGGACGTTCAGCGTCAGATGACGTACCGCCATGATTTCGCCGTCGGCGGAGGTCGCGCAGATCTCCAGTTGGGCTGCGACGCTAGTCGCGGCCAGTGAGTGGTAGCGCCCGACCTCGACCTCCTCCGGAAGCCCGGCGAAGAGGCCCCGGCCGTCGTGGCGCACGGTGCAGGACTTCCCGTGCACGAGCTCCCTCGCGGCTGCGACCGTGCCGCCGAAGGCCTCGACGATCGCCTGGTGCCCGAGGCAGACCCCGAGCGTCGGCGTGCTGTGTGCGAGGCGCCGCACGATGTCCGGCGTTGCGCCGGCGTCGGCAGGACGCCCTGGCCCGGGCGAGATCACGAGGTGCGACGGCGCAAGTCGTTCCGCGGTCTCGGCGTCGATCGCGTCGTTCCGGAGCACGCTCACCTCGGCGCCGAGCGCGCCGAAGAGATGCGCGAGGTTGTACGTGAACGAGTCGTAGTTGTCGATCAGCAGGATCAACGCTGGCCCGCCTCCGCGAGGTCGATTGCCGCTTCGACCGCTGCGAGCTTCCGCAGACACTCTTCGTGTTCGGCCGTGGGCTCCGAGTCGGCGACGATTCCCGCACCGGCCTGCAAGTGCGCGAGACCGTCCTCGAGAACGATCGTCCTGATCGCGATGCACGTGTCGAGCGTGTTCTCCGCCGGGAGCGCGTAGCCGACAGCGCCCGCGTACGGCCCTCGCCGTCTGCCCTCGAGCTCCGAGATCAGCTGCATCGCACGCACCTTCGGCGCCCCCGACACCGTCCCGGCCGGGAAGCATGCACGGAGCAGGTCGAACGGCGAGACGCCGTCCCGAAGATCGCCGGCCACCTGCGAGACGAGATGTGTCACGTGGGAATAGCGCTCCACTTCGAGAAACTTCTCGACTTCGACGGTGCCCGGCACGCAGACACGCGAGAGATCGTTTCGTCCCAGGTCGACGAGCATCACGTGCTCGGCTCGATCCTTCTCAGATGCGAGCAGGCGCTCGGCGTCACCGTCGCCTCGCTCGGTCGTCCCCGCGATCGGGTTGACGCCTGCGCGGCGCCCCTCGCACTTGACGAGCGTCTCCGGCGACGACCCGATCAGTGCGAGGCCGTCGAGCTCGAGCAGGAACAGATACGGAGACGGGTTGACGCGACGCAAGGCTCGGTACAGCTCGAGCGCCGAGGCCGACGTGGTTCGCTCCGCTCGTTGCGAGAGCACGATCTGGAACGCATCACCCGCGCGGATGTGTTCCTTCGCAGAGCGAACCGCGGCCTCGTAGTCAGTCTGGCCCGGAGTGCGTTGCGCGACGCCGCGCTTTCCTTTCGACGCGGGAAGATCTGGGATCGGCTGCGCGAGCATTGACGACACGGCGTCGGCATCGCCGCGGATCACCTCCGCGGTGCCGAGGACGTGGTCGAACCTGATCAGGACGTCGGCGACGAGGAAACGGCTCTCGGGTAACCCGGTGCCGTCGTCGGGTAGGGGCACGGTCGGCTCCAGTCTCGCGGCGTAGTCGTAGGCGAGATAGCCGACGACCGGTTCCCCGCACGCCTCTGCCTCGGCCAGGTAGCAAAGGCGCGAGCCGCAGCCGACGAGCGAATGGCGGCCGAGCCGTCCGCGTTCCACGGACTCGAGCAGGAAGGCCGCGCGGCCGTCGCGGCGCAGCCGCACATAGGCGCCGAGCGGGGTGACGAAATCTGTGCTGATGTCGGGTGCGATGGTCAGCTCGAAGTCTCCATTGAAAGGACGGGTACGCAAAAGACCCTCCGGCGGAAGGTCTGGTCGAGCGGAACGGGCTGTTGTGGCCTACGTCAGCGCAGGCGCAGGCTCCCGCTCCGCTCGCAGCGCCAGGCCCAGATGCGAGTTGCGGGAGTCATCGTCGTCTCAGGGTAGGGACCGCGCCCGCCTAGGTCAAGCGCTCGTAGTCGGCTGCGTAGGCCGGCGGCGGCCTGTCGACTCTCGCGTCCGGAACGGGATTCGAAGACTCGATCCCGAGCGGGATCACCCCGGCCCAGACCTGGAGCTCCAGGTCGGCATCGTCATCGGTCGGCGGGCCGCTGCGGATCTTCGCGGACGCCTCGTCCAGCGGCAGCGCAAGGATCGTCGTGCCCTTGATCTCTCCGTCATTGGGCTGGCGTGCATCGACCCAGCGCCCGGGAACCACGTGCTCGACGACGCGCTGCATCGCCCGGAGCTTCTCGTCCCGGTCGGTGACCTCGCGGGCGTGGCCGAGGACGACGACCGAGCGGTAATTCATGGAATGGTTGTAGACCGAGCGCGCGAGCACGAGCCCGTCGAGGAGCGTCACGGTTACGCAGATGTCGACACCCTCCTTCGCCGCCCTGAGCATGCGGCTTCCCGGCGAGCCGTGGACGTACAGCGTGTCGCCTTCGCGGGCGTGAATTGTCGGGATCACGAACGGCCGGCCGTCGACGACGAAGCCGAGATGGCAGATCAAGGCTTCGTCGAGAATGGGATCGATGGTCGCGCGATCGTACGCACCGCGCTCCGGATGTCGTTTCACGGTGGTGTGCTGCGTCGGCACACCTCAACCCTATTGGTACGCTCGGAACATGCCTCGCTCGGTGATCGTCTCTGCAGTTCGAACTCCGTTCGCCAAGCTCGGCGGCTCGCTCGCCGACAAGCAGGCGACGGAGCTTGGAGCGATCGCCATTCGCGCCGCGCTCGACCGTGCCGGTATCGAGAACGACGAGGTCGAGTACGCCATCATGGGCCAGGTCCTCCAGGGAGGAGCCGGACAGGCGCCCGCACGTCAGGCTTCGATCGGCGCGGGACTGCCGATCGAGCTCGGGTCGGACACGATCAACAAGGTTTGCGCGTCCTCGATCCGCGCCGTCGAGATCGGCGATCAGATGATCCGGGCCGGCGACCACCAGGTCGTTGTCGCCGGCGGGATGGAATCGATGTCGAACGCGCCCTACATCCTCAAGCAGGCGCGGTTCGGCTACAGGCTCGGGGACGGGACGTTGATCGACCTGATGACGCACGACGGGCTCACGTCCACGTTCGACAACAAGCACATGGTCGAGCAGGCGTCCTTCGTCGCGCGAGAGCTCGGCATCTCGCGCGAGGACCAAGACCGCTGGGCGCTCCGCTCGCACGAGCGGGCGGTGGGCGCGATCGACGACGGGAAGTTCGTAGAAGAGATCGTTCCTGTCGGCGAGTTCGCCGTCGACGAAGGCCCGCGTCGAGATACGTCGTACGAGAAGCTCGCCAAGCTGAAGCCGGTGTTCGATCCGGACGGGACGACGACCGCCGGCAATGCGCCGGGAGTGAACGACGGAGCGGGCGCGCTCGTCGTCACGAGCGAAGAGTTTGCACGCAAGCGCGGGCTCGAGGTGCTGGCGACGATCGTCTCGCAGGCATACGTCGCCGATGATTTCGCGTATCTGGCACGCACGCCGGCGAAGGCGGGAGCGGCGGCGCTCGCAAAGGCCGGTAAGAAGATCGGCGACGTCGAGCGCGTCGAGCTCAATGAGGCTTTTTCGTCGGTGGTGCTCAACTCGGCCAGGATGCTCGACGTTGACCCTGAGAAGGTGAATGTGAACGGTGGAGCGGTTGCGCTCGGCCATCCGATCGGCGCCTCGGGTGCACGGATCCTCGGCACGATGATCTACGAGCTTCGGCGGAACGGCGGCGGCCTGGGCCTGGCGGCGATCTGCTCGGGCGGCGGCCAGGGGGATGCACTGCTGATCGAGGTGTAGAGAGCGACGCAGGTGGTGACACAACGGCCATGCCACTGACTCTCGTCGTGCTTCTCGCCGGACTTGCGATTGCCGTGCTCGTGTACGTCGTCTCCGGGGGCCACGTCTTCTTTTTGCCGCTGATCCTGCTCTTGCCGTTCGGGCTTTTCATCGGACGCCGTCGTTCCTAGCGGCGTTAGGCTCGCGGACATGAGCTTCGGACACGTGCTCGTCGTGGGAGCGGGGCAGATGGGCGCCGGAATCGCTCAGGTCGTTGCGGCATCCGGGCGGCGTGTGTCGCTGAACGACGCGCAGCCGGGTGCGACCGATCGGGCGCTCGAGGCGATGCGGAAGAGCCTCGGTAGGCTCGAGGAGAAGGGCGGTCCTCCTGCGGAGGACGTGCTGGCGCGCGTCGAGGCCGTGGACGGTCTCCGACCCGCCGATCTGTTGATCGAAGCCGTGGTCGAGGACGCGGAGGTGAAGGAGGAGATCTTCCGGCGGGCCGATGCCGAGTTACCGCCCGAGGCGGTGCTGGCCTCGAACACGTCGTCCATCCCGATCGGCTCGCTGGCTGCTGCGACCCAGCGCCCCGACAAGGTGATCGGGATGCATTTCTTCAACCCGGTTCCCGTCTTGCAGCTCGTCGAGATCATCCGCGGCCGCGACACCTCCGACGAGACCGCTGAAGCGATCACTGGGCTGGCCCGCCAACTAGGCAAGACGCCTGCGGTGGCTAACGACTTTCCAGGGTTCGTTTCGAACCGAATTTTGATGCCGTTCATCAACGAAGCCGTCTGGGCGTTGCAGGACGGCGTCGCCGAAGCGGAGGCGATCGACACGATCGCGAAGCTGGGCTTTGCACATCCGCTCGGCCCGCTGGCGCTGGCCGACCTGATCGGTCTCGACACCTGTGTCGCGATCATGGAGGTGCTGCAGGAGGGCCTCGGGGACGACCGTTATGCGCCCTGCCCGCTGCTTCTGGAGCTCGTCGCGGCGGGCAAACTGGGCCGGAAGAGCGGTTCAGGGTTCTACGAGTATTCGTAGAAACTCATAAAAAACCCGGATGTGCAGGGTTTTCGCCCGCCGAGGAGTCTGTTCTATCGAGGCTCAAGTCTGGCGAGCCCACTGCCGAAAATAAGCACTTCAGGTTTCTGGAGAAGGGAGGCACCGCACCTTGCGGATCCTGCTTGTCGACGACGATCCTGCTCTTCGCACTTTGCTGAAGACGACGTTCGAGGTTGCCGACGTCGCCGTTGTCGAAGCCGAGAATGCCGCCGCTGCCCGCCGGAAGATCCGCAGCGCCCGGCCGGACGTGATCGTGCTCGACATCAACATGCCCGGCACGACCGGCCTCGAGCTCTGTGCCGAGCTGAAGGCGGCGCCCGCGACTCGCGACATCCCGATCGTACTCTTGACCGGCTCGGAGGGCGGCACCAGCGCAGCGGCGAGGAAGGCCGGCGCCGATGCCTTCGTGCTCAAGCCGTTCAGCCCGCTCGAGTTGCTCGCGGTCGCGGAACGACTTGCGGGCGGACTGTTCGGCGTTCCGTTCCGGGCAACGAAGAAGCGCGCGCGGGGGCCAGGCGAGGAGCTGCTCCTCTACGCGCGAGACCTGAGGCACATGCTGGAGGTCGAGCGCGGTCAGCGCGAGCTGTTACAGAGCGCCTACCTCCAGACCGTCTCCGCGCTCGCGAGCGCGCTGGAGTCGAAGGACACGGGCACGCGCGCGCATTCGCATCGCGTCCAGAGTTACGCGTCGGCGCTCGCGGAGGCCGTCGGCCAGGCAACGTTGGTGCGCGACCAGAGCACGCCGTACGGATTCCTCCTTCACGATGTCGGGAAGATCGGTATCCCGGATGGGATCCTGATGAAGCCTGGTCCGCTCAGCCCGGCCGAGCGACAAAAGATGGAGACCCACACCGTGCTCGGCGAGGCGATGCTCTCTGGCGTCGTGTTCCTCAAGGGCGAAGGCCTCAAGATCGTGCGCTCGCACCACGAGCGCTGGGATGGCCGCGGCTATCCCGACGGCCTCGTCCGCGACGAGATCCCGCTGGGTGCGCGCATCTTCGCCGTCGCGGACGCGCTCGACGCCATGACGAGCCACCGGCCCTATCGGCGAGCCCTCAGCTGGGCCGCCGCGTGCACGGAGATCCTCGAGCAGCGGAAGCGGCAGTTCGATCCTGCCGTGGTCGACGCTTTCGTCACCGTCGAGCCGGAGCTGCGCGAAATCCGGCGCGAGCTCGCCGCGGCCTGAGCCGAGCCGGGCCGAGCACGCGGGCGTTGCCCGCAAGCCCCCCACGTATCATCGCGGTCGAAGTGGACTTCGACCTCACGCAGGATCAGCGGGAGATCCAGGCGCTCACGCGCGACTTTGCGCAGGCCGAGATCGATCCGCATGCGGCGCAGTGGGATCGCGAGCATCACTTTCCGCGCGAGCTCTTCGGCAAGCTCGCCGAGCTGGGTCTGATGGGCGCGTGCGTCCCGGAGGAATACGGCGGAGCGGGTGCGGACTTCCTCTCCTACATCCTCGTGCTCGAAGAGCTGTCGCGCGCGGATGCCGGCGTCGGAGTGACGGTTGCGGTGCACACGAGCGCCGCGACGCTGCCCATCCTGGCGTACGGCACCGACGAGCAGAAGTCGCGTTTCGTACCGCCGCTCGCACGTGGCGAGCATCTCGGCGCATTCGCTCTCACAGAGGCGGAGGCCGGCTCCGACGCCGGGGCCCTACGCACGAGGGCGGAGCAGACCGGCGACGGCTGGAAGATCACCGGCGCGAAGCAGTGGATCACCAACGGCAGGTATGCCGGGACGTTCATCTTGTTCGCACGCACCGACCCCGAGACGGCGGGGGCGCGGGGCGTGAGCGCATTTATCCTCGACGCGGAGCACGTGCGCGTGACTCGCGACGAGGAAAAGCTCGGGCTCAACTCCTCCGCGACGAACGATATCGTCGTCGAGGCCGCGCAGGTCGGCCGCGACCGCCTGCTCCACGAGGAGAACCGTGGCTTTCGTGTCGCGATGGGCACGCTGGACGGCGGGCGCATCGGCATCGCCGCACAGGCGCTCGGCATCGCTCAGGCCGGTTACGAAGTTGCGCGTGAATACGCCGCCGAGCGGCGCGCATTCGGCCATCGCATCGCTGACTTCCAGGCGATCCAGCACAAGCTCGCTGATATGTCGATGGAGATCGACGCTGCGCGCCTGCTCGTGTATCGCGCGGCCTGGCTGAAGCAGCAGGGCCGGCGGCACACCGAGGAAGGAGCAAAGGCGAAGCTCTTCGCCTCGGAGATGGCCAGGAGGCAGACCGCGGAGGCGATCCAGATTCTCGGGGGCTACGGCTACACCAAGGAGTTTCCGGTGGAGCGCTACTATCGCGACGCGAAGATCACCGAGATCTACGAAGGCACCAGCGAGATCCAGCGCCTCGTGATCGCGCGCAGCATCCTCGGCATGACGGAAAGATCGCTGGTAGTGCGTTGAGGGTGTTGTTGATGTACACGCGCGCGTACACCCCCACCCGGGTGGGGGTTGTCACCCACCACCCACTGCGATCGACGATACCGGCCTCCGGCTCACGGATGGGTGCCGAATTCGCGCCGATTTTCAGGAGCGTCGCTTGAGCTCGCGTCGCCGCGACGAGCCCGTTCGGCTCACCCGCATCTACACGAGAGGGGGTGACGCGGGGGAGACGTCACTCGGCGACGGCTCGCGCGTGCCGAAGCTCGACTGCCGCATCGGCGCTTTCGGCACTGTCGACGAGTTGAATGCGACGCTGGGGGTCGTCCTCGCTCATCAAGGCCTGCCTGATCGCCTGCGCCGACCGTTGGATCGCATCCAAAACGATCTCTTCGACGTCGGCGCAGATCTGAGCGTTCCGTTCGATATCACGGACCGGCTCCGGGTCGACCAATCGGCTGTGGATCGCCTGGAGCAACTCTGTGACGAACTGAACGCGAACCTACCGATGCTCAAGAGCTTCATCCTGCCCGGTGGGACCGAGGCAGCGGCCCGTCTGCACGTCGCGCGGACGACCTGCCGCCGTGCAGAACGCGACGCGCTTGCCGCCAACGAGGAGAACGGGGTCAACCCGCTCGTGCTCGCCTACCTCAACAGACTGTCGGATTTCTTGTTCATCGCGGCGCGGATCGCGAACGCCGACGCCGGCCGCGACGAACCGCTCTGGAAACCAGGCGGCTGAAAGCGAACACGCGCAAAGAGGAGGCGCGGATTTCGCTCCGTTAGTGCAGCGTGTTGCCGGAGGTCTGGTGCGTCCGCGGCCGGATCGTTGTGGCGGGCTTGGGCTTGGCCGGCCTCGCCAGGAGTCTCGTGACCACGCGGGTGAGGATGGAGGCCGGCGTCGAACGAGGCAGGGCGATTGAAGCCCCCGCCTTCAGCGAGGCCACCATCTGCTTCGGGCCCGAGGTGAGAGCGACGATCTTCGTCGAGGGGAAGACGGCGTGCAGATCACGGATCAGGGAGAGCCCGAATGCGTCGACGTCGACCACAATCACGCGCACGTCGGTTCGCCGGCTGGCGGCAGCGTCGAACGTCGGCTCGATCCCCGAGGCGGTGATGAGCTTCGGATTCCGGGTCGGGAACTTCCCGCTGATGCTGCGAGCAGCAGGCCCGGCCAGAAGGACCTGGACCGGCGCAACCAGCACGTTCCGTGCACCCACAAGCCTGATCGTGATCTTGCGCGAGATCGCCTCGCGACCAACGCGCGCGGTCCAGCGCATCGTGTAGAGGCCGCTTCGGCGTACCTGGTGCGGGAGGCGGAGCTTGACGATCGAGCGGCCGGCCTTGAGCGAGAAGCGCCAGGTGTACAGCTTTACATGGCGCGGGCTGAATAGCTCCGCGGTCACGCGGGCCGCCCGCGTCACGGAGACGCGAGCTGCGATGTTCTTCTTCCGTACGGCCGGCTTCACTCTCGGCGCAGTGGTGACCTTCAACACGAATCGCGCCGATCCGCCGCCGGGGGAAACGGTCACGTCGATGCTGGAGCCTGCCTCGGCGAGGACGAGGCCGACCGGGCCGGTGATGGTTCCCGCAGGGCCGGTGCCACCCGTCGTGATGGTGCCGACCTTCAGTCCGAGCGGTGCGAGCAGCGCGGCGGCCTGGTCGGGCGTCTTACCGATCAACGACGGCACCGGGCGCAGCGGCTGGGTGAGGGAGCTCTCGTTCCCGGCGAGGTCGGTCTCCTTCAGCCGGAAGATGCGCGGATCGCCGACCGACCAGCCGCCAATATTGGCAGCCGTGTAATCGACGCCGAAGTGGCCTGCATCGGTCGAGTCGGAGAACACAGTGACGAAGTCGTAGGTGCCGCTGTTATCCGAGCCCGGCGTCCAGCGCAGCGTCAGACCGGTCGGGCCCAGGAAGCCACGCACGTTCTGCGGCGGGTTCGGAGCCTGGAGGTCGTGCAGGAGCCCGAAGACGGACGTGTGGTTCGTCATGACGTGGAAGCCGGCGCCGTCGGTATAGAAGCCGTCGTCCCAGCCGGTGGGCAGCGTGCCCGCCGACGGGACACGCGAGAGGATGCGCCAGTGTCCGTTCTCGAAAGTCGCGGGGACGAGACCCCTCTCGGTCGAGCGCAGCAGGATGCCGATCGGCCGGCTGAACTGATGGACTTCGGTGCCCGCGAGTGCCCAGCGCGCGGTTACGTCCACTGTGATGGGCCCCGCGGCGAAGCCGTTCGTCAGTCCGCTGGGTGCTGCCATCGGCGTGATACGCAAGACGATCCAGTCTCCGGTCGACGAGGACCAGTTGGCAGCCGGCATCGTTGCCGAGGACAGGCCGTCAGCCGACTCCACCGTTGTCGCTGCACCGGTCGTCGTGTTCTTATCGACCGGGGGTGCGACCGAGTTAGACGCGGTCCACACGGTGAAGTGGACGCGGAACGGCGCCTTCTTCCCAGAGGAATCCTGGAGCTCGCCCGCGAGGGTGTGCGCTCCCGGGCCGAGCGGGCCGGTGCCGTAGTCGATGTTTGTCCCATTCACGACGGGCGTGACGGTCGCATTGCCGTCGAGCGTCACGCCGACGGGCGTTGCGGCTTCGCTCGTGACCAGGCCGATGGCGTTTGCCGATGGGACAGTCGTACCTTCGCCGGGCGTCGACGAGACGATGCGCGGAGCGGTGTTGTCGATGCGGATCGCGGCGACGACGTCGGCAGACGTGTTGCCGAGGTCGTCGGAGACGGTTGCACGAAGGTCATAGACACCGTCCTGAAGCTGAGAGCTGTCGAACGTCGTGCTCCACGGGGAGCTCGTGTCCGTTCCGAGTGACGACCAGGAAGCGCCGCCGGCCGGCGTAGCCGCGAATGCGACCTGTGTAGCGCCCGAGCCGCTGACCGTGGCGTTAAGGGTGACCGAGCCTGAGATCGTTGAACCGGGGTTGGTGAGGACGACCGTCGGCGCGCTCACGTCCACGGTGATCGTGCGCATAGCACCTGTGAAGGTGTTGCCGGCGCGGTCGGTGATGAGCGGACGAACGTCGTAGCTGCCCGACGAGACGGTCGTCGCATCCCAGCTCGCGCTGAACGGCGCGCTGCTCGCGGTCGCGATGGTCGTCCATGAGCCGCCGCCTGTCGGGCGGAGCTCGTAGCGCACCGAGGCGACGCCGGACCCGCCGTCGGAGTACGAGCCGCTGAGCGCAACGCTCGTGCCGCCCACGGTGGCGCCGTTAGCCGGTGCCGTCAGCGATCCCGTGGGTGCGGTGTTGTCCACTCGGACGTTCGAGCGGATCGGGCTGGTTCCCGTCTGGCCCGTCTGGTCGGTCGCGGTCACGCGGAAGTCGTAGAGACCGTCCGCGAGGGAAGTCGTGTCGAGCGACGTGCCCCACGGTGCCGTCGTGTCGCTGGCGATCGTCACCCACGAGCCGCCGCCTGCCGGGCGCCGCTCGAAGTCGACCCGGGTCGTATCCGGGTCGGACGAAGCCGACAGCGAGATGGTGCCCTTCAGATATTGCCCCGGATCGGCAAGCGTTGGGGTGGGGGCGACGTTGTCGACCGAGACGTTCCGCATAGGTGAGCTGGTGGTGTTGCCGGCCATGTCTTCGACGACGACCTGAATCGTCGCGGCGCCGTCGGGGCCGGCCGCCGTGTTCCAGTTGAGCGAGAACGGGGCGCTGGTATCGGTGCCGAGTAGCGAGCCGCGCACGTAGAACTTGACCGATGCGATGGGCGACGTGACGTCCGAGGCCGACGCGGCGATGGCGATCGTGCTGGAGACGAGCTGGCCCTCGGTGGGTGCGCCGACCAGCGCGACGTTCGGCGCCGTGTTGTCGACGACCTTGTCCGGCAGGGTCGCAGTCGTGACGTTGTTCGCGTTGTCGGTGATCACGATGCGCAGGTCGTAGTGGCCGTCGGACACAGCCGTCGTGTTCCAGTCGGCCGTATACGGGCCGGGGCCGGTCGTGTCGGTGCCGATGGTCGCCCACGTCGAGCCGCCGGCGTTCGTGTACTCGAAGGCAACGGACTTGATACCGGACGCGCCGCTGCTTGGATCTGCGCTGACGGTGACGGTGCCGCGCAGGTAGTCGGCGGCCGAGCAGGACGGGCAGGCCGGCGGCGTCGCGTCGATCAGAACCGTCGTGCTCTTGATCGTCTCGACGTTGCCCGCGTTGTCGACCGAGAAGTACCCAATTGTGTGCGCGCCGTCGTTCGAGCCGTCGGCGGGGGCCGGGATGACGACACTCGTGCCGACGGTGTAGGTCGGACTCCCGTCGACGCTGTATTCGGTGACGTTGACGCCGGAGCCTGCGTCGTTGGCGGTCAGCGTGACGGTGACCGGACTGGACTGCCAGCCGCTCGGAGCATTGTCCGTTGTGGCCGGCTTCGTGTTGTCCACGAGGCTCGTGACCGCCGCCGAGGTCTTGGTGTTGCCGGCCGCATCCGTGGCCACGACGTGCAGGTCGACGTTGCCATCGGGGACGGCGGTCGAGTTGAAGCTCGCCCCGGTCGACTGCCACGTGCCGCCGCCGTTCGTCGAGTACTCGTAGGCGACCGTCACGACACCCGACGCGTTCGAGCCGCCCGGATCGCTGGTGGAAGACGTGAGGTTGACGGCGCCGCGCAGATACGGGCCGGGGTTGTTGATGGTCGCGGTCGGCACCGTGTTGTCGACGAGACGGTCGGTGACGGGCGTCGCGGCTGCCTGGTTCCCGGCGACGTCGTACGCAACCGTCTGGAAGTCGTAGTGACCGTCGGACACGGTCGTCGTGTCGAGGCTGACCTGGAATCCGTCCAGCGGCGTCGAGTCCGTGGCGATCGTCGTCCACGCGCCGCCGCCGGTGGGGGCGCGCTGGAAATCGACGTGGTCGATGCCCGAGCCGGAGTCGGCTGCCGAGCCGGTGAGCGTCTTCGTCGCGCGCAGGTACTGGCCCGGGTCGTTCTGGCTTGTCGTCGGCGGCGTGTTGTCGATCCGGACGTTCGGCACCGTAGAAGACGTTGTCGTGTTGCCGGCTATGTCACGAACGACGATCCGGAGCTGGTAGACGCCGTCGGTGACTCCGGTGGTGTTCCAGAGGATCGTGTCGAACGGCGCGCTGTTCAGCGTGCCGATCGCAGCCCACGTCGTCCCGTCCGCGGAATACTGGTAGGTGACCGACTGGAGCCCTGAGGCATAGCCGTTTGC
>JALYST010000245.1 GCA_030854665.1 Actinomycetota bacterium | reverse complement strand
CTGCTCGTCCTCGGCCTGATCGCCAACCTGATCGCCCAGGTCATCGTGCGGCGTTTCGATCCACTTCGCGGAGCGCGTTCATGAGTCGTTATCGCCGTCGACGACTCGTGAATCGCGCGATGGAAGTGCTCGCCAGCTTGGCGGCTCTTCTGGCAGTCGCGGTCCTCGCGATCGTCGTGATCTCCGTCGCGCGACGTGGCGCCGGAGCAGTGAGCTGGGACTTCTTCACGAAGCCGCAGGCGCTGTTCGGGCAGCCCGGTGGCGGCATTGCGAATGCGTTGGTCGGGACCGCATTGCTCGTCTTGCTGGCGACCGCGATGGCGCTACCCGTCGGCGTGCTCACCGCGGTCTACCTCACCGAGTTCGCGCCCCGTCGCCTGGCTGTGCCGATTCAGGTCGTCATCGACGTGCTGGCGGGTCTCCCGACGATCGTGATCGGGATCTTCGTCTACGCCCTGCTGGTGATCGGCCACACGCAGAGCGGCTACGCCGGCGCGTTCGCACTGGCGGTGATCATGCTTCCGCTCATCGCTCGCGCGACGCAGGAGGTGCTCCTCCTCGTGCCTTCCACGCTGAGGGAGGCGAGCCTCGCGCTCGGGGTCCGGCGGTGGCGCACCGTGCTCGGCGTGATCCTGCCCTCGAGCGTGGGCGGCATCCTCACCGGGACGGTCCTTGCGGTCGCGCGCGCTGCCGGTGAGACCGCGCCGCTGCTCTTCACGAGCTCGATCTTCGCGAACAGCGTCCAGACGGACGTGACGAAGGCGCTCCCGAACATTCCGGTGCTGATCTTCACCTACTCCGAGCAGCCGGATCCGGCACTGCACCAACAGGCGTGGGCGGCCGCGCTGGTGCTGATGGCGTTCGTGCTCTTTGCGAGCCTGGCCGCGAAGGCGTTGCTCGCTCGTAGCCGCAGAAAGCTGGCGCGGTGACCGGGAGCTTTACGATTGCCCCCGTGATCGACGTCGCCCAGGCGAGGAAGGATGCTGAGCCCACCCAGCGCGAGGTCGTCTTCGACATCCAGGGCCTCACCGTCAACTACGGGCGTTTGACGGCGATCAGCGGCGTCGATCTTCAGATCTACCGGAATGTCATTACGGCCATCATCGGTCCGTCGGGTTGCGGGAAGAGCACGTTCATCCGCAGTCTCAACCGCATGAACGATCTGGTGCCCGGCACCCGGATCGACGGACAGATCCTGTACCAGGGCGCCGACCTCTATGCGTCCGGTGTCGATCCCGTGGAGGTGCGCAGGCGCATCGGCATGGTCTTTCAGAAGGCCAATCCCTTCCCGAAGTCGATCTATGACAACGTCGGCTGGGGACCGCGCGTGCTAGGCATGCGCAACGACCTCGACGAGCGCGTCGAGAAAGCGCTGCGCAGCGCGGCTCTGTGGGACGAGGTCAAGGACCGTTTGAAGAAGAACGCGCTCTCGCTATCGGGCGGCCAGCAGCAGCGGCTCTGCATCGCACGCGCCATCGCCGTGGAGCCCGAGGTGCTGCTCCTGGACGAGCCGGCGTCGGCGCTCGACCCGATTGCCACGTCTGCAATCGAGGAGCTGATGCATGAGCTGAAGCGGGACTACACGCTGGTGATCGTCACGCACAACATGCAGCAGGCGGCTCGGGTCGCAGACCTCACCGCCTTCTTCAGCCTCGAGGTCGACGAAGACCGGCGGAGCGGTGTGCTCGTCGAGTACGACTCGACGAACAAGATCTTCACCAACCCTTCTGACAAACGCACCGAGGACTACGTCACCGGGAGATTCGGATGAGGACGACATTTCAGGAGGAGCTCGACCTTCTCGAGGCCACGCTCCAGGAGGAGGGTCAGCTGGTGCTGCGCGCGCTGCGCGGCGCGATCAAGGCCCTCGAACAGCGTGACGAGGAGCTCGCTGACGAGGTGATCGCATTCGACGACGACGTCGACAAACGCTACGTCCGGATCGAAGAGGGCATACAGCTCCTCCTTGCGCGCCAGACGCCTGTCGCGAGCGATCTGCGGCTCGTTCTCGCAATCCTCCACGTGAACCTCCACCTCGAGCGGATGGCCGACTACTGCGTGACGATCGCAAAGCTCACGAAGCTCGTCCCCGAGGTGGATCCGGGCCCGCGCTTCGTCGAAGGCTTCGAGGAGATGGGCGCTCGCTGCGAGGAGATGATCCGGGTCGCGCTCGACTCTTTCGGCAACCGAGACCTCGAGGGGGCCGAGTCGCTGGTCGACCTCGACGAGCTCATCGACCGGGCCAACCGCCGGGTCGTGGAGCGCATTCTCGAGCTCGGCGGGGATCCCGAGATGCGTGAGTACGGCCTCCGGATGGTCGTCGTCTCCCGTGCGTTGGAGCGCATCGGCGACCACGCTGTCGACATTGGCGAGCAGACGGCGTACCTCCTGACGGCGGAATTTCGGGAGTTCACGGACGCCTCGCACCCCACACGACGCCAGGCCTGACAAACTCCCGCCGTCAACTCCGGAGAGGAGCGCCGTGGCACGCATCTCGCTGGTCCCGCAGAACAAGCAATTCTTTCGGCTCCTCGAGCACGCCTCCGACAACGCGGTGGGCATCTCGCGGCAACTCGTCCAGCTCCTGGACGGGTTCCCGTCGAACGGGACGAGCCTGAGGGAGATCAAAGAGCTCGAGCACGAGGGCGACCGCCTCACACGCGAAGTCGTCGACCTCCTCAACCGCACGTTCGTGACGCCCTTCGACCGTGACGACATCTATCTCCTCGCCGGTGCGATCGACGACGTGTGCGATCACGTCGACGAGGCCGCGGGGAACATCGTCGGCTACGGAGTGGAGCAGATTCGACCGAAGGCGAAGGAGCAGGCGCAGGTGATCCTGCGCAGCGCCGAGAAGCTGCACGAAGCGGTTAGCCGTCTGGAGGGGTTCAAGGACTCGAGCAGCCAGCTCCACGCGCTGCGCGATCTCGAGGACGAGGGAGACCGGCTCAACCGCGCTGCGGTCTCCGAGCTATTCACCTCAGGCGAGGATCCGATCGCGGTCATCCGCTGGAAGGACA
The DNA here is from genome assembly GCA_030854665.1 of Actinomycetota bacterium. Lineage (GTDB taxonomy): Bacteria > Actinomycetota > Thermoleophilia > Gaiellales > Gaiellaceae > 3-1-20CM-4-69-9. The sequence goes on along the minus strand of JALYST010000245.1, from coordinate 881 downwards.
TCCACGAACAGCTCGAGGAAGCCGTCGACGCGTGCGAGAACGCCGCCGACGTTCTCGAGGCCATTCTCGTCAAAAACCGGTAGCTGGACGGATGAACGACGTCCTACTGGTCGTCGTGATCGTCGTCGCGCTCGGCTTCGACTTCACGAACGGCTTCCACGACACCGCGAATGCGGTCGCGACCTCGGTGTCGACGCGTGCGCTCACCCCGCGGATGGCCGTTCTGATCGCGTCCTTGGCGAACCTCGCCGGTGCATTCGTCACGACTGCGGTCGCGAAGACCGTGGGGAAGGACATCGTCGCCTCCGACCTCATCACCACGAAGACCGTGCTTGCTGCCCTACTGGGCGCGATCGTCTGGAATCTGCTGACCTGGTGGTTCGGTCTTCCGTCCAGCTCGTCGCATGCGCTCATCGGTGGTCTGGTCGGTGCCGCTCTCGCGCAGTCTGGCGAAAAGGGAGTGTTGTGGCACGGGCTTGCCCACAAGGTGGCAATTCCCGCGCTTGTTGCGCCGCTGATCGCGTTCGCCGGAGCCTTCGTCCTCTTGATCGTCATCTACTGGGTGTTCCGCCGCATCACACGAGGCGTTGCCAACCGCGGCTTTCGATTGGGCCAGCTCGTGTCGAGCACGTTCATGGCGTTCACCCACGGTGCGAACGACGCGCAGAAGACGATGGGCGTGATCGCTCTGGCGCTGTTCGCCAACGGCAACCTCAAAGAGTTCGAGATTCCGACCTGGGTGAAGATCGCCGCGGGTCTCTCGATTGCGGCCGGCACGTACGTCGGCGGTTGGCGGATCATGCGGACGCTCGGGCAGCGGCTCTACAAGATGGAGCCGGAGAGCGGCTTTGCCGCCCAGGCCGCAGCCGGAGCGACGATCT
>JALYST010000223.1 GCA_030854665.1 Actinomycetota bacterium | reverse complement strand
GCTTCGCAAAGAAGCCGATCGAGCTCGACATCCCGGTCTACATCACGGGCATGAGCTTCGGCGCGCTCTCGCTCGAGGCGAAGATGGCGCTGGCAAAGGGCGCCTCGATGGCCGGCACCGCGACCTGTTCCGGCGAGGGCGGGATGATCCCGCCCGAGCGCGACCTCTCGACGAAGTGGTACTACCAGTGCATCCAGAGCCGGTACGGGTTCAACCCGCACCACCTGATGCTCGCCGATGCCTGCGAGTTCTTCATCGGCCAGGGTTGCAAGGTCGGGCTCGGCGGCCATCTGATGGGCCAGAAGGTGACGGAACAGGTGGCCGAGATGCGTTCGCTGCCAGCGGGCATCGACCAGCGCTCACCCGCACGCCATCCGGATTGGCTCGGGCCTGACGACCTGTCGCTGAAGGTGCAGGAGGTACGCGAGGCGACCGACTACCAGATCCCGATCCAGCTCAAGCTCGGCGCCGCCCGTGTCTATGACGACGTGCGGATGGCGGCCAAATGTGGGCCGGACATCATCTACCTCGACGGGGCCGAAGGTGGCACCGGCGCGGGTCCCCACATTGCAACCGAGGAGACCGGCATCCCGCTGCTGGCGGCGATCCCCGAGGCTCGCCGAGCTCTCGAGAACGTCGGGCTGGAGGATGAGATCGACCTCGTTGTCGCGGGCGGGATCCGCAACGGCGGCGACGTCGCGAAGTGCCTGGCGCTCGGAGCCAAGGCGGTCGCGATCGGTCACTCCGCCCTGATGGCTCTCAATTGCAACAAGGAGATCCCCGGGGTGACCGATTACGAAGGGACGATCGGCGTGCCCGCCGGGCAGTGCTACCACTGTCACACGGGCCGCTGTCCGGTTGGCATCACGACGCAGGATCCGGAGCTACGCAAGCGGCTCGTGGTCGAGGATGCTGCAGAGCGCGTCTACAACTTCCTGCACACGCTGACGCTCGAGGTGCAGATGCTTGCCCGCGCCTGCGGGAAGACGAACGTGCACTCGCTCGAGCCCGAGGACCTCTGCGCGTTGACCGTGGAGGCGGCGGCGATGGCGAAGGTCCCGCTTGCCGGCACCGAGTGGATCCCCGGCGTCAGCGAGGAACGCGCGCTTGCCGAGATGAAGCGAATGCTCGAGAAGCATCTCGAGTACCCCGTCGACTACCTGCCGTCGCAGGTCGAAGAAGCGGTGCCGGATTGAGCGTCCACGAGCCCGAGAAGACGTTCGCCCTGGATGCGGAGTATCTCGCGGGACGTCGCTTTCCGTACCAAGAGGACATCGCGCTCGTCGGCGAGGTCGACCTGATCGCTGCGACGCCGGGACCGGACCTCAACTGGCTCGAAGACGTCGAGCTCCTCGAGGAGGACGGCGTGCCGGCGGTGTTCGACCGCTACTCGAATTCGTTCCTCAAGATCTACTTCCCGATCCCCGAGGGGCGGGAGGACGAGATCGCGCGGAAGGTGTTGATCAAACACCTCCAGTCGGGGAACTCGTACGGCATCCAGTTGAAGGACAAGCACGCGAAGTTCCCGCAGCCGGAGCTTGGGCCGTGGGTCGAGGGCTCGACGACGGTTGGGACGCACTGGCAGCCGGCTGTGCTCGAAGGCTGGGAGGCGCCGGACCACTGATGGCGACGATGAGCTTGCCGAAAACCTCGCGCTACGTCGTCGTCGGCGCCGGGATTCACGGGCTCTCGACCGCGTACCACCTCGCCAAGGAGCTGCGAGCTCGCGGGATCGGATCCGGCGCGGACATCGTCGTGCTCGACAAGAGCTCGCCGGGCTCGGGCGCGTCCGGCATCGCGTGCGGCGTCGTGCGCAACAACTACTTCCAGCCGGCGATGAGCGAGCTGATGCAGGCCTGTGTCGAGGTCTGGGAGTCCGACCCGGCCGCCTACCACTACAACGCCGTCGGTTACCTGGCTCTCGGTGCGACCGTCCAGGAGTCCGACCTCGTCGCAACGTACGAGCGGCAGGAGCAGATCGGTTACCGCTCGGAGTTGATCGTCGGTGCGGCGAAGGTCGACGCCCACATGAAGCGGCTCTTCCCGGACTGGCG
>JALYST010000197.1 GCA_030854665.1 Actinomycetota bacterium | reverse complement strand
TCGCTGACGACGTTGATCAAGACCGGCATCCCAGGACCGGAGGGCTCCGGCTCCAAACTGCACTGGTCGGAGCAAAATCAGCGTCTGACGAAGCTTGCAATGGAGATCCTCGGCGGCGAAGACGACGGTTACTGGGGCTACCAACAGCAACGCAGCCGCGGGAACACGATCGAGGCGGGGACGAGCGAGATCCTGCGCAACATCATCGCCGAGCGCGTACTCGGCCTCCCAAGGTCACGCTGATGCAGTTCGCCTTCACCGAGGAGCAAGACCTGCTGAGGCGCGAAGCGCGTGAAGTGCTCGCGAACGGCGGTTGGGGACGGGAGGAGCTCGACGAGCTCGCCTTTCTCGATCGGGCAGTGGTGTTCGAAGAGGCAGGGCGTGCGAATCGCGGCGACGAGTTCTTCGATTCGGCGGCTCCAGAGAACGAGCAACTCGCCGCGCTTGCACTGGAGGCAGCCGGAATCGCCCGCCGCGCGCTCGAGCTCGGCGTCGAGCACGCAAAGACCCGCGAGCAGTTCGGCCGACCGATCGGCGTCTACCAAGCCGTGTCGCATCCACTCGCCGACACCTACGTCGACACGGAGCTCGCACGCTCGATTGCGTACTGGGCGGCTTGGTGCGTTGCCGAGGACGACGAGCAGGCGCCGATCGCGGCGGCGGCGGCCAAGAGCTACGCCGGGGACGTTGCCGTTGCCGCGTGCGAACGCGCAATCCAGGTGCTCGGCGGTATCGGCTTCACGTGGGAGCACGTGCTCCATCGCTACTACAAGCGGGCGCTCTGGATCCAAGCCCACGGCGGCTATCCGCGCGAGCTACGCGCGAAGGTCGCGGCCTGGCTGCTCGACTGATGATGCGTGCAGCGCTCGTCACGGGGGCGTCATCGGGAATCGGCGCAGCATGTGCGGTCCGTCTCGCGCGTGCGGGCTGGCATGTCTTCGCCGGTGTCCGTCGTGCAGGGGACGCACCAACGGGTACGGAAGAGATCTTGCTTGACGTCACCAACGAGGACCAGGTGCGTGCGGCGGCAGAGCGCGTCGAGGAGCTGGACGGCCTCGTCAACAACGCGGGCATTGCGCTCGCCGTTCCGCTCGAGTTCATCCCGCTGGACGAGCTGCGCCGGCAGTTCGACGTAAACGTCGTCGGCCAGGTCGCGGTCACGCAGGCGTTCCTCCCGCACTTGCGCCGCTCGCGTGGCCGGATCGTTTTCATCGGCTCGATCGCAGGACAGAGTGCGCTCCCGTTCCTGGGCCCATATGCAGCTTCGAAGCACGCGCTCGAGGCGGTGGCCGACACTTTGCGGCTGGAGCTGCGCCCGTTCGGCGTCGGCGTTTCGCTCGTTCAGCCGGGAACGATCAAGACACCGATCTGGACCAAGTCCGCGGCGGTTGCCGATGCCTTGGCGAACGGCGCGCCGGCCCAACTCGCCGGCTTGTACGGGGAACGGATCGCGGCGTTCCGCGAAGTCGCGCTGAAGCGTGGCGCGAAGGGCGCGTCCGCAGAAGAGGTCGCTCGGGCGGTCGAGGAGGCCCTCACGATGAGACGGCCGCGCACCCGCAAGCTCGTGGGCCTGGACGCGAAGCTGCGGTCGGGCGTCGAAAGGCTGCCGGATCGGCTCCGCGACCGGGTGTACGAACGAGTGCTGTTGCGCTAGAAGGAGGAGCGATGAACGGCCTGATGATGGACTTCCAGCTGACGCTTCCGACCTTGCTTCGGCGCGCGGAGGCGTACTTCGGCGAGAAGGAGATCGTCACCCGCCTGCCCGACAAGTCGTTCCACCGCTACACCTACTCCGACATGGCGCGCCGCGCGAAGCAGCTCGCCGTGGCGTTGCGTGAGCTGGGCCTCGAGCGCGGTGACCGCGTCGCGACGCTGAGTTGGAACCACTACCAGCATCTGGAGGCGTACTTCGGCATTCCCTGCGGCGGCTTCGTGCTGCACACGCTCAATCTGCGCCTCCATCCCAACGACATCGGCTACATCGCCTCGCACGCAGGCGACCGCGCGCTCATCGTCGACGCGAGCCTGGCGCCGTTGGTCGAGCAGTTCCGCGACCAGACGCAGATCGAGCACGTGTTCGTCGTCGAGGATTCGTACGAGGAGCTACTTGCCTCTGCGGACCCGGACGAATGGCTCGCGCCCGAGCTCGACGAGAACGAAGCGGCGGCGATGTGTTACACGAGCGGCACCACCGGCATGCCGAAGGGCGTCGTGTACTCGCACCGGTCGACGATCCTGCATACGCTCGGCGTCGCCGCCGCCAACCCGCTCGGGGTCGGCGTCTCCGAGCAGGACGCGATCCTTCCGGTCGTCCCGATGTTCCACGCGAACGCGTGGGGCTATCCGTACCTCGCCGCGATGCTCGGGTCGAAGCAGGTCTTTCCGGGCCCGCATCTCGATCCAGAGAGCCTGCTGGACGACTTCGTCCAGGAGGGCGTGACGTGGACGGCCGGCGTGCCGACGATCTGGCTCGGGATTCTGCAGCTCCTCGATGCG
>JALYST010000193.1 GCA_030854665.1 Actinomycetota bacterium | reverse complement strand
CACAGGCCTTAGACGGCTGAGCCTGGCCGTTTGTCGCAAAGCTCATCGCCCGCCCTCGATGCTCATATAGAAGCCCCCGCGGGGATCGGCCAAGAAGGCGCGCCCGATGGGGCTGAAATTGAGGCTCCGGGCGGGTCCCGAGACGGAGCGTGGAGCTTTGCTGCCGTCGGCCGGCCCGTAGGCATACCCCATCAGTCCGGTCGGCAATTGAGCAAGAAACCAGGCCCGACCACCCTGATCGGGCGCGAAAGTGCTCACCGGTCGCTGGAGGCTGAGGGTCAATGTGCCTGTGCTGCCTCGCACGGAGTAAATCTCTCCGGTGCTTGTTCCGACCCAGAGCGTGCTCGTCGAGTCCACCAGGAGCGCGGTCGTCGTGCCACCGCGCGCGAACGGGACCTCGTTGACCTTCGAGTTCCGCGGGTCGAATGTGCCGACCGTACCCCGCGCGTCGTCGGCGTAGTAGATGCGACCCTGGCCGTCGATCGTCAGCGCGCTGATCCGTGCGCCGGCTAGATCGAATCCGTTCATGAGCTGGGTCCTGGGGTCGAACACGAAGAGGTACGACGCATCTCGCATCCCGATCCATAGCCGGCCGTCGATCCCCACCGCGACCGCCGATACGGGGCTCAGGACGTTCGTCGCGTAGCCACCTTGAACGCGCTGCCTTGCGGTATCCACCACATTGACCTCGCCGTTCGCCCCGTCCACTCCGTACACATACGAGCCCCCGGCCACCCAATACGAGACTTTCGCGCCTTTACGGAGCGGCCCGATGTCGAAGAGATCCCCGGTATTCATGTCGAAGACGCTCACATTGTTGGACTGGTCGAGGAGCCAGAGCCGTGACCCATTAGCCGCGACGAATTGGGGCTTGATCCCGTTCAGCGGAAGGTCGTAGACACTGCCCGGAGTGAGCGCGCCGGCAGCAGCCAGGACATTCGGCCCGATCGTGGCAGGCGCGGAAGGGGTGGGCGCCGATGATGGCTCCGGCAAGGCCGTCGGGGCGGCGGACGGCGCTGTCGTCGGGGACGCGGTAGGAGTCGCCGCCCCGATCGTCACGGTCGCTACCTGGTCCGGCATTTGTGCCGTGTCGAGGCGGCCGTTGTTTGCGACGGTGAAGCGGTTCGTCGTTGCGTCGTAGATCAGGTCTCCCGTGGTCACCGCCACCTCGACGCTCGCGAAGACGGCGCCCTCGCGCGTGATCTTGCTGACGCGGCCGCGCCCGCCGAGATCGGCGAGCACGAGGTAGCCTCCGTCGGGAAGCGCGGTGATGGCGCGCGGGACGCCGGAGAGCTTCAAGGGCTCTGGCGCGATGAATCCGGAGAACGTGAGCAGCGAGTCCGACCCGGACGCCGAGAGTACGGCGATGTTGTCGCTTCGCTTGGAGAAGGCCGCACTGACTCCGCCGGGCAATATTTCGAGGATCGTGTATGAAGCATCGACGAGCTGGGTCTGATCCGAGGAAACCAACGCGCTCCGGTGCCCCTGCTGATCAGGCACGACCAGCCGCGGCGCGACGCTGAACTCACGGACGGTCTCGAGCTGTTTGGTGCTGCTATTGATCACCGCGACCGAGCCCGCCGACGTTCCGGGCGCGGGCGCCTTCGTGGTCGTGGTGACGACGATGTTGTTCGTCGCCGGGTCCACGCTGATGCTCGTCGGCGTTCCGCTGACCGCGACCGTCGTGGCGCCGACCACGGTGTTGCTCGAGGCGTCGATCTCGGTGACGCGCTTCTGCGCGGAGTCGAGGACGAGCACGCGGTTCGCGACCGCGTTCAGCGCGAGGGCAGTCGGCTCGCCGCCGACCTGGATGCGCGTCTTCAGGTCGTTTGTGCCTGGGTCGCGCGCGTCGACCGCGGCGCCCGAGACATCGAGCACGTAGAGCGTGTTGTTCCGAGAGTTGTAGACGACTTGCTGGATGGACGCGACGATCGCACGCTCGCCGGTCGGACTCGGCACGAGTGCCGTCTGCGGCCGGGCACCACCGGTTTGGAGGCTCGCGACGACGATCGCGAGCACGGCCGTCACCGCGATGAGCGCGCGTGCCGCGATCCCACGCACCGGTGCCTGACGGTAGGTGCGCGGGCTCCGAGCGATCGCGTAGATCGCGTCGTCGATCCGCGCCGAGGGCGCGATGATGGGCAGGGCCTTGATCGCTGACGCGAGCCCGGACCAGGCCTGAAGGCTGGCGCGGCAGTCCTGGCAGCCAGCGAGGTGGCGCTGGGCGGCGGCCTGCTCGCCCGCGACGGTCTCGCGGTCGAGCCCGGCTGAAAGAACTTCCAGAACCTCGTTACAAGCGAGGACCGGCGGCTGCCGAAGCTCGTCCTCGAGGCGGACAGACAGGGCGAAATCGGCCGAGCAGGAGGCGCACTCCGTCAGGTGCTGGCGGGCGTGAAGCTCGGCCTGGGCCGAAAGCTCGCCGTCTAGGAGGGCGGAGAGCTCCTCAGCGGATACATGGACCATCCCCATCTCTGGTTAAGACGGGTGAAGGGCCTCCGTTGTCGCGTACTTGTCGCGGAAGGCTTTTCGGGCCCGGGCGAGGCGGCTTCGGACGGCCGTCACGCTGCAGCCTTGGATCTCCGCGATCTCTTTGTA
>JALYST010000164.1 GCA_030854665.1 Actinomycetota bacterium | reverse complement strand
CTTTCCACCTCTGGGCAGCAAGCGAGCCGGGTACGAGTGAAAGCCGGTGAGCCTGAAGGGAAGCCACCACCGCCGAGCGATTGGGGTAGGCCCCGTATAGCCGCAAACGAAGCGCGCCGGCACGTCGGCGAAGCTGGGTGGAACCGCGAGATCACCTCTCGTCCCAGGACGGAGGTGATTTTTATTCGGGAGCGCGGCGATGGCCAAGACAGAGCGCAAAGCTGACCACGGGGACGAAAAACTGTACGCGCTGCGGCACTCGACCGCGCACGTGATGGCCGGCGCCGTCCTCGACCTTTTTCCGGGTGCGAAGTTCGGTTTCGGCCCGCCCGTCCAAGACGGCTTCTACTACGACTTCGATCTCCCGCGCTCGCTGACGCCGGACGACCTCGGCAAGATCGAGGCGAAGATGCGGGAGGTCGTGAAGCAGGACGCGCCGTTCGAGCATCGCGACATGGCCGTGCCGGAGGCGCTCAAGTTCTTCGGCGAACGCGACCAGGAATACAAAGTCGACCAGATCAAGAAATTGGCGGAGAAGGGCGCCGACGACGACAGCGACGACGAAGTCGAGAACGGAAAGGTCAGCGTGTACCAGCACAACGGCTTCGTCGACCTGTGCAAGGGACCGCACGTAGAGAAGACTGGGAAGATCGGGCCATTCAAGCTGCTCTCGATCGCCGGGGCGTACTGGCGCGGCAACGAGCGCAATCCGCAGCTGCAACGCATCTACGGCACGGTCTGGCCGGACCAGAAGCAGCTCGACGACTACCTGAAACGTCTCCAGGAGATCGAGCGGCGCGACCACCGCGTCCTCGGGAAGGAGCTGGAGCTCTTCCGCATCGACGAGGAGCTCGGCTCAGGTCTGGTGCTGTGGCTCCCCAATCTCTCGGTCGTGCGTGAGGAGCTCGAGAACTGGTGGCGGAGGCTGCACCACGAGCGGGGCTACACGCTCGTCTACACGCCCCATATCGCGAGCGAGAAGATCTATCAGCGCTCTGGGCACCTCGAGAAGTACGGCGAGAACATGTACGGACCCCTCTTGCTTGATGAAGCGGGGGCAGGGGCCCCAGGGGAAGGGGCCCCTGGGCGCGAAGCGACGGCCCGAAGGGCCCAGAAGTTCTGGATAAAGCCAATGAACTGCCCAGGGCACATCAAGGTGTTCCAGTCGAAGATCCACTCGTATCGCGACCTGCCATTGCGCATCGGCGAGCTCGGCACGGTTTATCGGTACGAGCGCGGCGGCGCGCTGCACGGCATGCAGCGCGTACGAGGTTTCACCCAGGACGACTCGCACATCTTCTGTTCGTGGGAGCAGGCGCAGGAGGAGATCGGCAAGGTCTTCGATCTGGATATGGAGCTCCTGCGCACCTTCGGCTACACGGACCCGGTCATCTATCTCTCCACTCGTCCCGAGAAACGGCTCGGCACCGACGAGATGTGGGACAAGGCCGAGAAAGCGTTGGCCGACGCGCTCGGGGTCCGCGAGGTCCCCTACAAGATCGACGAGGGCGGCGGCGTCTTCTATGCGCCCAAGATCGACATCAAGATGAAGGATGCGATCGGCCGCGAATGGCAGGGGCCGACGATCCAGGTGGACCTCAACCTGCCCGAGCGCTTCGACGTCACGTTCGTCACCGACAAGGGCGAGCGCGAGCGCGCGGTGATGATCCACCGCGTCCTGTTCGGGAGCCTCGAGCGATTCGTTGGCGGTCTGATCGAGCACTACGCCGGAAACTTTCCGCTCTGGCTCAATTGGGAGCAGGTCGCGATCATCCCCGTTCGCGAGTCGGCGCTGGACTACGCGCGCGGCATCGCGGCGAAGCTGCGCGCCGAAGACTTCCGCGTGCACCTCGACGAGCAGGCCGGCGATCTGCGCAACCGCGTCAAGGAAGCGCAGCAGCGCAAGGCGAGCTACATGCTCGTCGTGGGCGACAAGGAGGCGGCGGCAGAGACCGTTTCGGTTCGGCGGCGCGGCTCCCGCGACGAGGAGCGCGGCGTTGCACTCGACGCATTCATCGATCGCATCAAGACCGAGCGCCAGAGCAAGGCCCTCCCGCCGGACTTCTCCCAGCACGAACCAACGGCTGGAGACGCGATGGCATGAGTGTCACGGCTCTCCGCGGATCGAAGGTCACGCTCCGCCCGATGACCTACGAGGACACGCCTCATCTGATGAAGTGGGGGAGCGACCCCGCCTTCCGCCACTACCAGTGGGGCCAGAAGCCGGGCAGGTTTGAGGAGAAGAGCGCGCGCGCGTGGATCGAACGAATGTCGCGACCAGGAGACTCGGCCTGCTGGGTCATCGAGCACGATGGCCGGCCGGTCGGCTTCGCGAATTACCGCGACTTCCACCACAAGGGCAAGAGCGCCGAGATCGGCATTGGGATCGGCGAGCCGGATCTCTGGGGTAAGCATCTCGGTCGCGACGCGCTGGAGACCCTCGTTCGTTATCTCTTCGACGACCTGGGGCTGCACCGCGTCGGCCTCTCCGTCGTCGGATACAACGATCGGGCGATCTCGATGTACAAGGCCGTGGGGTTCGAGGTCGAGGGCATCGAGCGCGATGGCGTCGGGACGGAGGACGGCTTCGTCGACGACGTGAAGATGGCGATCGTGAAGGACCGGCCGCGCCCCGACTTCGACCCCCGACCTGTCACGCTCGAGGGCGAGCACGTGCGGCTCTTGCCTCTTCGGATCGAGCACAGTCAGGCGCTTTTCGAGGCTGCCGACGAGGACGACATCTGGCTATGGATGCAGCCACGGCCGCAGGGCCTCGTCGGCTACGAGCGGTACATCCGATGGGCACTCGACCAGCAGATCCTCGGAACGCAGCTGCCCTTCGCGGTGATCCGGAAGTCGGACGGTGCGCTCGTGGGGACCACTCGCTACGCGCACATCGATCCGCCGAATCGCACGTTCGAGATCGGGTACACGCTGTACGGAAAGGGCGCGCGGAGGACTCCGGTTAATACGGAGTGCAAGCTGCTACTCCTCCGTCACGCCTTCGAGACCCTCGGCGCCAACCGCGTGTGGCTGCAAACCGACAAACGGAACGAACGCTCACAAGCAGCCATCGCGCGGCTCGGCGCAACAAAGGAAGGCGAGCTCCGCAATGAGCGCGTCCTCGCCGACGCCCACCTGCGGACCAGCGTGATCTTCGGTATCACCAAGGACGACTGGCCGAAGGTTCGCGACCGCCTCCTCGCTTATCTACGGTGATATGCTCGTTCCAGTTGAAGTTCTTTCACGGGGAGCGGCCGCGCTGATAGCGGCATTTTCACGCAGATAACCGAGGTCTCCATATAGCCGCGCCCGAACTGCGGATCAACGAAGCGATCCGTGTTCCTACCGTTCGCCTTCTCGGTCCCAATGGAGAGCAGCTCGGGATCATCCCGACCGCGCGCGCTCTCGCGAAGGCGCAGGAAGAGGGCTACGACCTCATCGAGATCGCCCCGAACGTCCAGCCGCCCGTGGCGCGCATGGGCGACTTCGGCAAGTACCGCTACGACCTGCAGCAGAAGGCGAAGGACGCGAAGAAAAAGCAAAAGGCCGTCACGTGGAAGGAGATCCGGGTCTCTCCGAAGATCGACGACCACGACATCGACACGAAGATCCGCTCCGCCGCGAAGTTCCTCGACGAAGGCGACAAGCTCAAGGTCACCGTGCGCTTCCGCGGCCGCGAGCTCGCGCACCCTGATCGCGGCCGGGTGCTGCTCATCGCCATCGGCGACAAGCTCAAGGACCACGGGGTCATCGAGCGCGCTCCGCTCCTCGAGGGCCGGCAGATGCACATGGTCATGAATCCAGTGCGCCGAGATGCCGTGTCCGGAGCGCCGACGCCGCCGTTGCCGGCTCCGCCGGCCCCGCCCGCGGCTGCCGGCTCCGCAGCGCCGAGGCCC
>JALYST010000160.1 GCA_030854665.1 Actinomycetota bacterium | reverse complement strand
GGAGTCACCGGCGAGGACGCGGTCGAGATCGCCTTGCGCACTGCATTGCTTGCGACAGGCAAGCCAGGGATCGTCGCCTTCGACGGCGCGTACCACGGCACCGGCCTGCTCGCCCTCGCCGCGACGGGATTGGAGCGCTTTCGCGAGCCGTTCGCCCCGTGGCTACCTGGACCGGTGCATCGACGCCCGTACGGCGAGGATCCGGGCGCGCTCCCCGAAGACGCCGGAGTCGTCATCGTCGAGCCCGTGCAGGGACGTGCGGGCGCACGTGTGCCCCCGGACGACTTTCTGCCAGCGTTACGCGAGCGCTGCGACGAGGCGGGTGCGCTGCTCGTCGTCGACGCGATCTTCACCGGGCTCGGGCGCATCGGCGAGATGTGGCCGGGCTCCGAAGTGGCAGACGTCCTCTGTGTCGGCAAGGCGCTCGGAGGTGGGCTGCCGATTTCGGCGGCGCTCTTCGTGACGACCGATCTCGAGCAGGTGTGGGACTTCGGAGAAGAGGATCTGTATACGCACACGCACAGCGGCAATCCGCTCGCGTGCGCGGCCGCCCTCGTCGTGCTCGATGAGGTGCCGAAGCTGCTGCCGCGAGTCGATGAAGTGTCTCAGCGCTTTGCCGCTGCCGGTTGGCGGGGCAAGGGACTGCTGCGCACGAGGGGGGAACGCTGCGCACGCGGATAGGAGCGGTGTGCTTGTAATTCCCATTGCGGCGGTCGAAGGGCGGCAGGCGCTGATCCAGGCTGCACCGCCGTTCACATTGACGGATGACGAGCTTGGCGAGGCGTTCAGCCGGTTAGCCGGCTAAGGGACGGGTGGGCCGGGCGGTCCCGGCGGCGGCGGCGCCTCTTCCTCCTCGACGACCGTGCGCCGGCGGGGGGCATAGCCAGGCCCCGCGGCAGGAGTGCCCGCGTAGCCACCGCGGTGCCAGCCCAAGGCCCCAGGCCCCAGGCGCTCCCACAACAGAAGTGAGAGGAGGAAGCCGACGAGGCCGACCAGCATCAGGATCCAGCCGACGACGTCGACGTCGACCGGAGGATTCGGATCGCTCTGGTTCACCGCGAAGGCCAGGATGGCGCCTACGGCGATCAGGATCAGGCTGACGGGAAGCCCCACAGGTCACACGTCCCCAGCAACGCCGTTTGCCAAACGGCTCAGGATTTCCTCGTGTAGAGCAGGAACGTCCCGGGAATCCGCGCATCGTGGTGCCGGAAGCCGTCGTCGCGCGCGGGATACTCCTCGAGCGCCTGGAGCGCGAGCCCTGCGCGTGCGGCAGCGTTCACGATCTGGCCCAGCCGCCGCGAGCCCTCCTCGAAGTAGCTCTCGCGCCAGTGCATCAGTCCGTCGACGCACAGGGCGACCGGATGCTCCTCGAAGAGCAGAAGCTCACCGTCAGGTCTTAGCGCGGTCGCGATCCCGCGCATCCAGTCCTCGATGTCGGTGATCTGCAAAAGCGACCCGAGCCCGGCGTACACGAGGTCGAAGCGGCCGCGTCGCAACTCTGCGGGCAGCGCCTGGGGATCGGCCTGCACCCAGAGGATGGACGGCCAGCGTTCGCGCGCCACCTCGAGCGCCTGCGCGGAGGAGTCGACGCCGGTGACGATCGCTCCGAGCTCCGCGAGCTCGGCGGTCGACTCGCCCGTTCCGCACTGCAGATCGAGGACGCGCTTCTTCCCGAGGTCGGCCAGTGCGTGGCGAACCTGCTTCGGTAGGCCGCGCTCGCCGGTCACTGCTGCCGCCCGTCGTTGGTGAATGTCGTCCCACGCTCGCCGGTTGTGCTCGGTCGGTTCCATCAGGCGAGGAGCGAATAGCCGCCGTCGACGATCAGGGTGTGCCCGCGCACCATCTGCGCGTCGGGCGAGCAAAGGAATGCAACCGCCCCGGCGATGTCATCGGGCTCGACGAGCCGGCCGGCAGGCGTTCGCGTTCTCCCCGCGCGCAACATCTCTTCCCGATTCGGAAAGTGATCGAGCGCTTCCGTCTCGACAACCCCTGCCGAGACAGCGTTGACTCGGATGCCACGCGGACCAAGCTCGACGGCGAGGTAGCGCACAACCGATTCGAGCGCGGCCTTGGACGTCCCTACCAGGACGTAGTTTTCGAGCACCCGTTGTGCGCCTAGCGACGAGATCGCGACGATTGACGAGCCGTCCTCCATGTCTGGCGCGCACGTGCGCGCGAGCGACAGAAGGGCACGCGCATTTGCATTCATCGTCCAGTCCCAGTGCTTGTCCTCCGTCTCGAGCGCAGGCTTGATCACCCCGGTCGCAGCGTTGTGGACGACGACTGCGTAGGGGCCATGCGATGCAAGCGCGGCGATCACCTTCTCCGACGCGACGTTGCCCCGGACCAGCAGGGGCTCGGCGCCTGCATTGCGGACTTCCTCCGCGGCCGACTCGGCGGCCGCGTCGTTCCGCATGTACCCAAGGGCGACGCGTGCAGCCCCTTCGGACGCGAGCCGCAGCGCGATCGTCTTCCCGATCCCCCGCGTCCCGCCCGTCACGAGGACGGAGCGGTTCTCGATCGTGCTCATCCGTGAACGAGTTCAGTCAAGAACGTAAACGGCCAGGTCGGCAAAGCCGACCCGGCCTCCAATGGTCGGCGTCGCGAGCGAGCGCCTTGCAGACTCATTTCCGACCGGGGAGCGGTTCGTGCGCGGGCGCGGTGCTCGGGATCTCGTCCCACCCGGGCCTCGATCTGGGCTCGCGCGGGCCCTCTTCGGCCTTGGAGGAAGCGAAGGCGAGCCGCTCGAGGAGCTCGATCTTCTCCTGCGCGTACTTCTTCACCGGGTGCCCGTTCGGGAGGTGGAGCACGAGCTCTTCGATGCGCGCCCTAAGCTGAGGGGCGAAGTGCGGCGTCGCGGGTCCAACGAGTGCGTCGATGTCCTCTTTGGTCGGCTCCCGCATGAAGGAAAGCCTAACTGCGTGATTGGATTCACGTCTGAGGTTCCTGTGGGAGTGCGCGCCGAGGCGACGTCATAGCTGAATTCGGGGCGACCGCCCCCGCGCCGCTCGGCGAGCTGGGCGACTCGGCGCTCGAGGGCGTGGCGCGTAGCTACTGGTCGCGAGCCCTAGGGCGCTTTCTGCAGCATCGCATCGCAGTCGCCAGCCTGATCGTGCTGGTCTTGTTGTTCACGGCCGGGCTCCTCGCGCCCAGGCTCGCTCCTTACGGCTACCAGGAGCCGAATCTGCACGCCCTCAACGCGAGCCCGAGCTGGTCACACCCATTCGGCGCGGATGAACTCGGACGTGACTACCTCAGCCGCACGCTCTACGGGGTCGGCACGTCGGCGCGCATCGCGCTACTGGTGGGCGTTCTGGCATCTCTGATCGGGACGTTGGTGGGTTCCCTGGCCGGCTATTACGGAGGGCTTGTCGACAACGCTCTCATGCGTCTCACCGACCTTCTGCTGACACTCCCCGTCCTTGCCGTGGTGCTCGTGGCGGCCGCCTTCTTGCACGCGGACACGGCGCAGAAGGCAGCGATAGTGATTGCCTGCCTGCTCTGGACGTCCGTGGCGCGGGTCCTGCGAGCATCATCGCTGTCGCTCCGGGAAAAGGAGTTCGTCGACGCTGCGCGAGCATCGGGAGCACGCGATCTGCGAATCATCATGCGCCACATACTTCCCAACGCGATCGCGCCTCTCGCGGCCGCGGCGTCGCTGATGATCGCGACCGCGATCGTGCTCGAGGTGACGATCGCCTACCTGGGATTCGGTTTCTCGAACCTGGCGGGACTACAAGCCAAGCCGAGTATCGGAGATGTTCTGAGGCAGGCGCAGACTGAGGGCTTCCACCACTGGTGGGGAATCACATTCCCGGGCCTGCCGATCGTCGTCATCGTCGTGGCGATCAGCTTCGTAGCGGAGGGTCTGCGCGACAGCCTCGATCCCACTTCTGGTTCGGGCCGGCGTCTATCGGCGAGAGCACTTCGGCCTCGATCTAGGCATCTGACGCCGGCGCTGCGAAAGCGGGCGCTTCAGATCCGCGTTCCAGAGTGGGTCACACTGGAACGCGTTCGGCAAATCGCTCCACCGCGGTGGTCCCGTCTCTTCATCGTTCCGCCGCGCCGGCGTCCCCGTGCTGCGCCTGCCGGTTCGCGTCGGCGTGCGGGACTGAAGTTCGGGCTCGAGGCGCTCGTGATAGCCGTTCTGATCGCAGTGGTGGCCGGCGCCATCTACCGCTTCACCGTCCACCATTCGAACACCCCGTGGGCTGCGGCAGGATCCGAGGTCCAGGCGCTCTCGCGAGCCCCGGGCGCACAGACCGAAGTGGCTGTGGCCGTCGCCCTCGACGACCCCCGCAGATTCTTCGCGGCGTCCAACGATTCGGTTCTGCCGCAGATCAGGCTGTACGACTCACGCGATGGAGGGCGGAGGTGGACGTCTCGGCTTGGCCCATCGCTGACGCCCTTCACCTGCGCCTGGGGGGACCCGGCGGTGGCGCTTGCGCCGGGTGGCCGTCAATACGTCGCGTTCGTCGAGAAGTCCATCTGCAGAAAAGGGATCGACCTCACGCCGTACGTTGTCGTCGCCTCCCGCCCGGGCCCGAACGCGCCGTGGATCGTGCGGCGCGTCGCCCCACCCGCGATCCGTGATGGCTTTGACGACAAGCCTGCAATCACGGTCGACGGCGCCGGCCGTGTCTACGTCGCCTGGTCGAGGCTGTTGAGCCCGTCCTACGAGACCACGGTGCTGAGCTCGAGCGGTGACGGCGGTCGAACGTGGTCGCCGCCGCGCGTGGTCGACCGGAAGCTCTCCTATCCGCAATGGGTCAGCGCGGCGGGCGGCGATGCTGGTGGGACGCTGTATCTCGCGGGCGTCGACGCGCGGCTTGGAATCTGGCTCGCGCATTCCTCCGATGGGGGACGCCACTTCACCGTGAGACAGGCCGCGCCGTTGGCGGTGAACGATGCGGCGAACTG
>JALYST010000159.1 GCA_030854665.1 Actinomycetota bacterium | reverse complement strand
CGTAGCGACCGTCGGGCGAGAAGGTAGGCCAGCCGAGGGGGACGGTGTCGCCATACAGAAGCGTGAACGTCCGGTTCGAGAAAACAGCGAACTGGCTGATACAGCCCCACCACACGGGCGCCGCGCCTCCGTGCGGCGATAGCTGCACGAGCGAGAAGGGAATCTCGATGTCGCCCCGGTGGTAGCGCGTGACGACACGGCCCGTCAGCCGCGCCACCGTCACCGTTACGCCGCTCGACGGCCGGTCGATCACGGGCGGTCCCGACGAGACGCGCAGCAAAGTGCCCGCCGAGTTCGCAGCCAGGCTGAAGGGGCCGCGGCCGCGGAAGCGCGCAACGAGCTTGCCTCCCACCCGCAGCTTGCCCGCTTGCAGCACCGCCAGTCCGCGCTGTGTGAAGGCGACGTTGCAGGTGCCGCGAACGCGCGTCAGCGACCTCCCGGTCGCAGTCGACGAGACGATCGCGACCAGTCGCCGTTCAACACCGCGACAGACGCTGTCGCAGATCTGCGCCGAAGCTCGTTCCGCAAGCTGATCAGGGGCGCATCACGTGACCGCATCCACGTGTCGGGCCGCCGAGCCTGATGCGGGCCGGTCTCGGCGCCCGACCGGCGCCGTTGCCTTCTGCGCTCCGGTCCCGGACGCGCGCGTCAGCAGAACGCCACCGGCCACCACGGCGACGAATGCGAGCACGCGCAGCACGCCACGTGTTCCGCCGGGGAGCGGCTCGTGGAAGAGAGCCATCCCGGCTGCGATCGGCGCGGCGTTCGTGAAGAGCGAAGCGACACCGGCAGTCGCGAGCGCGCTGCCGCGCTGGAAACCGAACTGGAGCAGAAGGAAAGCAATGCCGTGCGCGGCGAGCACTGCGGGGACGAAGAGGAACCACCAACCGCCTGCCACGGCGGCCTTGGTCCCGACATCGCCCGCTGCGTAGAGGAAGCCGGCGCCGATGCCCAGACCCGCACCGGCGACGACCAACCGGCGGCCGGGACCGCCGAAGAACGCGGCGATCGCACCGGCCGCGGCCATTGACAGCGCGATGGCGATCCACGAGCCGTGACTTCCCCCGTGTGCGGCACCGCCGCCGACGAGTGAGAGACCGAGCATGACCAGCCCGCCGATCGCGGTCGCGACACCGATCAGCTCGCGACGAACAAGCCTGACGCCGCCCCAGCGCCAGACGAGCAGCACGAGCACGGCAATCCCGCCCGCCGACGCCGCCTGGACGAGGGAGAGCGGTCCATAGCGGAGTGCGGCCACATAGAAGACCCAACCGAGGATCCCGACGACGAAACCGACGAGCCAGCGACGATTCGAGAAAAGGGACCAGAGCGAGCGGAGAGGGTGCGCGAGCGAGAGTGGCGACGAGGTCGACGTATGCGCGTGCTGGCGGTAGTAGGACCAGTTCAAGGCGACTGCGGACGCGAGCGCGAGCACGAGCGAGATCGCAATCCTCGCGGTCACGTTCTCGTCCCCGTGCGCGGGAGGTATCCCTCGGCCGCCAACCCGGCCAGGCCCACCCTTGGGAGATCGACGGGCCGCTGGTAGATGACGTAGCGAGGCTCCCAGTGCGGAAAGAACTTGCGGTTGAAGACGAGCAGGTTCTCGAGCTGGAAGCCGTGGCCTTTTAGCGCTTTCAGTGCGCGCCGCTGCATGCGCGTGGCGGCTGTGAGCTCCTGTTCGTGTTCCGGGGCCAGTACCGCGGCGAAGGGCGCGAAGTTCATCGATACCCGCTCGAAGTCGTGCGACTTCGCCCACGCGATCGCTGTCACGGCGAGCCACTCATTGAAGCCGTTGGGTGTTTCGGGGCGACGCGGCATCGACGAGAGCGAGAGCGCGCGCGCCGGACAGGCGACGACGAAGTGCAGGAAGCCCTGCGGAATCCCGCTTGCGTCGCGGCCGACGAAGAACAGCGCATCGTCCGCATCGAGGCGGAACAGCGTGTCGAGCTCCATCGTGAAGCCCTTCGTCGGGCCCTCGCCGCGCCACTCCTCGAAGATCTCCTCGAGTTCGGCGCGAAGCTTGGTGTCGACGTCGCGCGCGTACAGGACCTCTGCGCGGTAGCCCTCACGCTCGAGCCGGGTCACGGACTGTCGTACCTTCCGGATCGCCCGGCCCTTGAGCGAGAACTCGCACGTGTGGACGACCGCCTCCTCGCCGTGGTAGAGCGCGCGCAGACCTGCCGCGCGGTAGAGATCGAGATATCGCTCGCCGGCACCGAGCACCGCGACCCGCCAATCGCGTGCGCGCGCGAACGCAAGGAATCGCGCGAGGAGCATCGGCACCGCGTTCGCCGGCCCCACGGGATCACCCGAGACAACTGCGACACCCGCCACGACTTTATACGCGAGGAAGGCCCGCTCGTCCTCACTGAAGAAGTACGACTTGTCGCCGCGCAGCGCAAATGGAGCAAGCGTATCGATGCCGAACCTCTCAACCAGTGTGTGAGCCTGCTCGCGCTCGCGTCGTTGCTGGCTCAGGCGGTAACGCCAGGGGGCGAGCCAGGTGACGAGGAGGATCGCCGCAGCGGCGAAGCCGAGGAGGAGCACGGACGGCGGAAACCACTGAGCGAAGCCGCCGCTCAGGTGCGTCGAGCCGCGAAGCGTGAGCCCCATGAGCGCTGCACTCGTCTCCCGGACGACGAAGCCGCCCGTGTACGGCTGGTCTGCCATGACGCGGTTGACCCAGAGCGCCACGGCGCCGTAGCTGTAGATCGCCGCGACGAAGACGAGTGCCAGCATGGCGATGCGACGATTGTTCGAGCGGTCGCCGCGCAGGCGGAAGTCTTGCCGCTGGGCGATCAAAGCGAGCGCGATGAGAGCGGTTGCCATGGCGCTGTAGTGGACGCTGTGCACGAGATGGAGCACAGCCGAGCCGCCGAGCATCGCGACCGCGAGCTGCCAGGCGCGCTGCTTCCGCCGAGCCAGCCCGCGCGCAATCACCAGGAGCCCGACCCCGAGGGGTGCGACCAGCGCCTCGGAGATGCCCTGGACAACGTGCGGCGCGAGTTGCTCGATCAGGCCGGGCCCACCCTCCGGGAAGGCGGCGACGAAAATGTCCACGATCCCGGCGAACGCCACTAGCACTGCCAACAGCCGCGGCACCATGCGGCGATCGCGCTGCCTGCTCCACCCGACCAGCGCGCCGCCGAGACCGGCCAGCGCCGCGGGGATGTACACCGCAGGCATACGCGCCGCGGAGTGGAACGCCGCGAGCGCCGGGATCTGGCGCACCACCAGGACCGAGAAGCCCGTCGCCGCGAACGTGAACAAGCCAACACCGAGCGCGAGAACGAGCGCCGCCGTCAGCCGTTCCAGTCGTGCGAGGCGCGCGAGCAGACCCAGGACGAGACCTGCCGCCGCCCAGACTCCGACAAAGACAATCAGCGGCACGGCGGACCGGCGCGAGAGCTCGTCCAGGGGCAGCGCGTCCGCGATGGGAGTGCCCGGCAGCGCGCTGTGCGGCTGGATGAGGTAGAGCCAACCGGATGCGCCCACGAGGACGGTCAGACCGGCGAGCGCAGTCACAAAAAGGCCGGCCGTGCGACGCAGCCTACGCATGGGCAAGGTGGTTCGAGGCAGTCAGGATCGCCGACGACGCGTAGCCTCGCCAGAGCGACCAGTTGTGACCACCGTTGACGACGAAATAGCGATGCGGCACTCGGGCACGGCTGAGCGCAGCATCGAATTGCGCGTTCTGTGTGCGCAGCGTGTCCGTGCTGCCGGAGTAGAACCAGACGTACGTACCGGCGCGTCGGAGGGCCACGGCTTGCTTGGGCAGCTGAAGCAGAGGACTGTTGAGCGCCAGTCGAGCCGGGTTTCCTCCGAACACCGAGTGAACGTTTTGCGCGAGCTCGTAGCCGGACCAGCTCTCCAGCGTTCCGAACATGCCCGGATGGTGGAGGCCGATGTTCAGAGCGGCATAGCCGCCCGCCGAGAGGCCGCCGAGTGCGCGGCCTGCCCCGGTTGCAATCGTCCGGTACCGGGCGTCGATCGCGTGGACGACGTCGCGCGTTACGAACGTCTCCCAGGCGCTGTTCGGGTGGATGCCGTTTGCCCACTCTTCGTCGGTGAACAGTCCCGTCGACCCCATCGGCATGACCAGGATCATCGGCTGGATCTTTTTCTTGGCGAGCAGGATGTCCTCGACCACCCCTGCGCGGACGGTCAGGAGGAACGCATCGGGCCGGCCCGGGAATCCGTGCAGCAGATAGAAGACCGGATAGCGGCGAGCCGGCTGCTGTGCGTAGCCGGGAGGAAGGAAGACGACCACTCGCTGGCTTCGGCCGCCGACCGCGGCGCTGGTCACCGAGAACGTTTCGGTGGTACCACGCTGGGTGACGTAGCCGGGATCCGACGGAGGCGGATAGCCGCGGTAGACCCAGTAGTTGTTCAGGTACCGGGTTGCGCCGAACAGACCCGCGGGGACGAACGCAGCCATGACGGCGACAACCACGACCCACAGGGGGAGGACGCGAAACGCACGGTGCAGACGCTGTTTCAGTTTCTCCCGCGTCACTTCGCTCCGGTCCCGGCGAGATCGAGCAGGCCGATGTGCGCGAGCGCGAGGGGCATCTGGCCGGTGGCGTGCATCTCGGCGGTGTGCGCCCAGGTGCCGATGAACTGCGTGACCGGAGCACTGGGGTTCAGTCCCATGATCGCCCGGTAGAGCAGCCCGGACTCGTGCGCCTGGTCGACGACTGTGCGGTCGCGGGTGCTCCACCAGATCTGCAGCGGCACATGCGAGAACGCGAGCTCGCGAGAGTAGTAGATGGGACTGCTGTCAGCGAAGGCCTCGCCGCGCTTCCGGGGCACGCCGCCGAACTCGAGCCTTGCGAGCTTCTGCAATGCAAGCCCGTACGGCAGCTTCCGGAAGGCGTAGTAGCGCGCAGTCATGTTCGTTGGGGCGTCGAACGAGATCGCGCCGGCCAGGAGGTGCGGGTGTTCGGCGAGGAGTAGGAGCGTTTCCTGGCCGCCCATGCTCCCGCCGATCGCGTAGGTCCTGTGTGGCGCGATCCGCAGCCAGGGAAGCGCGTGCTTCACGATCGTCGGCATGCGACCAAGGTCGTCGATCTGGCCGGGGCTCCCCCACGAATAGAGCTCGAGCCTTGACGTCCCTGCTCCCTCGGGAGTGACGACCGCAAAGCGGCCGAGCGCGGGCATGTTCCCCCACAGGCGGACGTTCCCGGCCGGTTCGACCCCACGCCCGTGCGGCGAGATCACGAGCGGGATCGGCGGGTTGTTCCGGGGCCCGTACCAGCGCGGCAGCACAACGAGCGCAACCCGTCGCACCCCGTTGTGGGCGTGGTACTGGATCGTCCAAGTGCGCGTGAGGTGAACACGGCCGGTCAGGGCCGGCCAGTTGCGCCTCCGCCAGCTTGCGAGTGCCTGCGACGACACCGTCGTGCCGGCCGGCGCCTGCGACGCGCCGGTCGTCGTCGTCGCCGCCGGTCGCGCACGAGCGACGCTCGCGTGACTGGCGCTCGAGCCATAGATGAGAAGCGCTACCGCGATGCCGACCAGAGCGGCGGCGGCAAGGCCCAACAGCGAACGACGCATGATGTCGTCTCTCTTCGAGCTGCTGTCCAACATGGAACCAGCATCGCCGCGCGGCCCCTCTAGGTCGATCCGTCGACCGGACGATCGTCGTGCCCTTCTACGGGGGCTGATCGGAGGAGTTGGCCTCCTCCGAGGGTGCTACGCCGGGACGTGGATCTCGACGCTGGTGCCGCTTCCGCGCTCGGAAACGACGTCGAGCCGGCCGCCGATCGTCTCGATCCGAACGCGTTGCGAGGCGAGCCCGATGTGACCCTCGGCGAGCCGCTCGTCGAGGGTCGAGAGATCGAAACCGTCGCCGTCGTCCGAGATGCCCAGGACGAGATCCGCGCCTTCCAGGCGCAGACGCACTCTGATCGTCGAGGCGTTCGAGTGCGTGACCACGTTGGCCAGGAGCTCACTCGCGGCCATGAACAGGACGCCCTCGTGTGGGTGCCGCTGCCCGTACTGAAGGTCGAGGCGAAGCGTGGCTCGTGCGCGCTGAGCGGCGCGTTCCCCTACCGCCCTCAACGCCACCTCCAACCCTGCTTGCTCGAGCACGTAGGGATGGAGCTCGGAAACGGTCTCCCGCAGAGTGGCCAGGGTCGCCGCAACGGCGTGCTCCGCCCGCACGAGCGCGGGGTGGGGAGCATCGTCGGTGGCCTCCTGGAGGTCGTGCTGAACGGACAGCAGGTTCTGGAGCACGGAGTCGTGCAGTCCTTCCGCGATCGTCCGTCGCTCACGTTCCTCGACGCTGAGCGTGTCGGCAAGGAGTTGCTCGCGCCCCGCGGCGAGCTCGCCGACTCGCACCGTCCGCCTCTTCAGCACGGCCGAGAGCCAGATCGCCGCGATGCTGAACCAGGCGAGGACCGCTGTCTGGAAGAGCCCCTGTTTGACGCTGCCGGGCATGTGCGGGTGGGGATGGAACCAGAACGCACCCAGGGCGTAGACCGCGATCGTCGTTGCTGCCGCAACCAGCGTGAGGCGCGGCTGAAACCGGAAGGCGACCGCGATCGGGAGCAGGAAGAAGGCGTCGTGAACCTGCGAGAACACTCCTCCGCCGAACGCCACTGCCGCGGTGATGCCCACGAGGTCGAGCGCCGTTACCGCCAGCGCAAAGCGTCTTGTCACCGGTAGCCGATAGACCCAGACGAGGGCGCCGAGCGAGTAGAGGCAGAAGACCCCGATCGTGACCAGGAACTCGGCCGTGAGCGGCTCCCGGCTCGGCAGTTGCTGTCCGGCGGCGATCACCGGGACTGCCGCGAGCCGAAGCCAGGCGACCCGTCGCTCGGTCTCGGTCAGGCTCTCGCGCTCCAGCCGTGCGAGCGGAGTTTCGCTACTCGGCGACAAGCCCTACTCGATCAGGCCGCGGCGCATCGCCTCGGCAACCGCGGCGGCACGGTCGGATACTTCCAACTTCGCGTAGAGATGCTGCGCGTGCGTCTTGACGGTTGTCACGCCGAGGAAGAGCTCCTTGGCAATTGTCGGCAAGCTCTTCCCGGCTGCGATCAGGCGCAAGATCTCTGCCTCCCGCTCCGTCAGAACCGGTGCGTCGTTTACCGCGCGCAGGCGGATCTCGGAGGCAAGACCCGACGCGAGCTCGGGCGGGAGCACCGTCTCACCGCGGGCGATGGCAAGTACGGCATCCACGATCTGCTCGCGCCGAGCGTCCTTGGCGAGGTAGCCGCCGGCTCCGGTCTGCAGCGCGTTATAGATGAGCCCGCTATCGGTAAAGGCCGACACGAGGAGCACTCGGGTCGGTAGCTCATCGCGGATGATCGCGTGCGTTACTTCCACGCCGTCGAGCTCCGGCAGGCGGTAGTCGAGCAGCGCGACGTCGGGTAGGTGTTTCCGGATCTCCTCCAGGGCTGCACGCCCGTCCGCCGCTTCGGCGACGACTTCGACGCGTCCGCTCGCAGAAAGCGCCCGGACGACGCCGTCGCGATAGAGAGGATGGTCGTCGGCGACGACGACGCGTACCTTCTGCTCCTGTGACATCGCGACCATTGTAGAAGCGAGGATCGCAGAGCCCCGCTGCGCGCGCGATCCCCCGGATGAAGGGCTGGTCAGAGGATCGCGCCTCCTCCACATAGAGGATGCGCGGACACGCCGCACGATCGTCCGTCCCGACGATGGTCACACGCTCCGCTGCACGGAACACTGCAGGCCATGCAGCGATCGCGACAGAGACACGGTCACCCCTCCGCCGTCGTCTCG
>JALYST010000157.1 GCA_030854665.1 Actinomycetota bacterium | reverse complement strand
CACAACAAGACGCTGGCGGCGCAGCTCTGCAACGAGTTCCGGGAGTTCTTCCCGAACAACGCCGTCGAGTACTTCGTCTCCTACTACGACTATTACCAGCCCGAGGCCTACGTTCCGCAGGCCGACCTCTACATCGAGAAGGACTCATCCCAGAACGACGACATCGCGCGGCTAAGGCTCGCGGCGACGTCGGCTCTCTTCACGAGGCGGGACGTCGTCGTGGTCGCGTCGGTCTCATGCATCTACGGCCTCGGTTCGCCCGAGGAGTGGCGCGAGCGCGTGATCATCCTCGAGGTGCGGGAGGAGCACGACCGCGATCTCATGCTTCGGAAGCTCATCGACTCGCAATACGTCCGCAACGACGCCGTGCTCGGCCGCGGGCGCTTCCGGGTGAAAGGTGACGTGGTCGAGGTGCAGCCCGCCAACCAAGAGACGGCCTACAGGATCTCTTTCTTCGGTGACGAGGTCGAGCAGATCAGCCACTTCGACCCGATCACGGGTGAGATCTACGCGAAGCTCGACAACATCGCGATCTGGCCGGCGACCGAATACGTGACGTCCCGGCCGACGATCGAGCGGGCGGTCTCCGAAATCAGACACGAGCTGGAACAGAGCGTCAAGCACCTGGAGATCGAGGGGAAGATGCTCGAGGCGCACCGGCTGCGGCAGCGCACGGAGTACGACCTCGAGATGATGAAGGAGCTCGGCTTCTGCAACGGAATCGAGAACTACTCGCGCATCCTCGAGGGCCGCGCTCCCGGAACCCACCCGTTCACGCTGCTCGACTACTTCCCGAAGGACTTTGTCGTCTTCGTCGACGAGTCGCACCAGACCATTCCGCAGATCGGCGGCATGCACGAGGGCGACCGCTCCCGCAAGCAGACGCTTGTCGACTACGGGTTCCGGCTTCCTTCGGCGCTCGACAACAGGCCGCTTCGTTTCGACGAGTTCCTCGAGAAGGTGCCTCAGCTCGTGTTCGTCTCTGCGACGCCGGGATCGTTCGAGGGGCGCCATGCAACCCGTGTGGCCGAGCAGTTGATCAGGCCGACCGGTGTCGTCGATCCTGAGGTGGAGCTTCGGCCGACGCAAAACCAGATCGACGATCTGCTCAACGAGATCCGGCGCCGCGAGGAGGTTGGTGAGCGCGTGCTCGTCACGACGCTGACGAAGAAGATGGCGGAAGACCTCACGGACTATCTGCTCGAGTCCGGCGTCAAGGCGCGCTACCTCCATTCGGAGATCGACACGCTCGAGCGGATTCAGATCATCCGCGAGCTACGTCTCGGCGATTACGACGTGCTGGTCGGAGTGAACCTCCTGCGCGAGGGGCTCGACCTCCCGGAGGTGTCACTGGTCGCGATCCTCGACGCGGACAAGGAAGGCTTTCTGCGTGGCAAGACAGCTTTGATCCAGACGATCGGCCGTGCCGCCCGCCACATCAACGGCAAGGTGCTGATGTACGCCGACAAGCGCACGGAAGCAATCGAAGGCGCGCTCGACGAGACGAACCGCCGTCGCTTGGTGCAGCTCGCCTACAACGAGGAACACGGGATCACGCCGGAATCGATCGTCAAGGGAGTGTCCGACATCGCGGAGTTCCTGACGCTTGATTCGCCGACAGTTCCCAGCTCGAAGCGCCGCCGTGGGCGCAAGGACCTGGAAGGGCTGACGCCGAGCGACCTCGAGAAGCTCGTCATCGAGCTCGAGGAGGAGATGTTCACCGCCGCCGAGGAGCTCAGATTCGAGTACGCAGCGAAGCTGCGCGACGAGATCAAGGAGCTGCGGCGGGAGCTCGTAGCCGCCGCCCGCGCTCCAGCTTCGGCCTAGCCCTGCACTAAACTCTGCGCCCGTGCTCGGCTCGATCATCCTGATCATGTTCTTCGGCTTCATCACGGGCGGGCTGGCGCGGCTGGCCGTGCCGGGGCCCGATCCAATGCCGGTGTGGCTCACGGTTGCGATCGGCCTGGTGGGCTCGGCGGCCGGCGGCGCGATTGCGATCGCGATTTGGGGCAGGGGGACGCAGGCGATCGGGCTCCTCTCCTTCCTCGGCGCTGTGCTGCTCGTGGTCGCCTACCGGCGTTTCGTCCAGAAGCGCCCGCTCACGGGCCCCGACGCGCTCAAGTTCCCCGAACGTGGCATCGGGATCGACAAGTTCCACGTGCGGCGCAACAAGATGGAGGATCTGATGAGGAAGGCGCAGGGCGCTCACGCCGAGAGCTCGGCCGACTCTAACCTAAGGAAGCTCAGCGACCTCCACGACGCCGGGATCCTCACCGACGAGGAGTACGAATCGAAAAAGGCATTGCTGCAGGGCAGCGTCTAGACGTTTGCTCTCAGCCGGGGCGGGAATCCAGGCGCCATGCACTTCATATGGTTCATCATCGTAGGAGCGATCGTGGGCGCGCTCGGCCGGCTCTTCCATCCGGGGTCTGACCCCATGGGCTGGCTGCTCACCATCGCCATCGGAATCGTCTCGATGATCATCGCAGCCGTAATCTCGAGCGGATGGCTTGCGTTCATCATCGGTGTCATCGTCGCGGTCATCCTCGTTGCGCTCGTGGGTCGAGCGTTCGGGAATCGCGGCGCCCGTCCGGCCCGGGTCTAAGCGGGCTCAGACTCGAGGGGCTCACGGCCGCGCGGGAACGTCCGCTCGGCCGTGAGACCCCAGTCCGTGTCACGCCAGACGTACGTCTGGATGCGCAGGCACTTCTCCTCGATCTCGTAGAGGTGCAGGCCGCGCGCCTCACCCTGCCTCTTGGGCCGCGGCTGGCCGAGACCCGGCGCGATGGACACGACCACTCCGCGCTCTCCTCCTGTCGAGATTTCGAACTCATGTCTCTGGCTGACCGCGGCCTGGTGGATGTGGCCTGCCAGGATCAGGTCGGCGCCGGCCGTCACCAGCGAGCCAAGAACATGGTTGCGGCGGGCAACCGGCTTCTTCCGCGAGCGCCAGGGCGCTCCGATCAGATGGTGATGCAGCACGACGATGCGGTATGCGTCGGGCGGCGCGTCCTGCAGACGCTCTTCCGCGTGCGTGAGTTGGTGCGTCCGGATGCCCCCCGACTGGTGGCGCCACGGGCGGACCGAGTTAAGGCCGATCACGTGGAGCGCCGGCGACGAATAGGTCGGCTCGGTCGTCTCCCACTCGGCCTCGAAGGCACCGAACGAGCGCGTGAAGCGCGCCGGGAAGGTGTAAGGGATGTCGTGATTGCCCGGGATTGCCAAGACGGGCCGGTCGAGGCTGCGGAGGAATCGAGCTGAATCGGCGAGTTGATTTGCCTGGCCCCGGTGACTGAGATCCCCGCTCGCGATCACGAGCTCGGGCTGGAAGCGGTCGATCAGGACCGGCGCTCCCTGCTCGATCGCCCGATCGTGGCCAGCTCCGTAGTGGAGGTCGGAAAGGTGCAAAACGCGCGTAGGCACAGCCGCTGGAGGCTATAGTCTGACCCGCGTGACCGAAGAGTCTGCCGAGATCTTCGACGACCTCTACCTCGGTCTCCGGGCGGGCGGCGCGATCCGGAAACAGCGCCGGGGCGAACCTCTGACGACGGAAGAGCGCGAGGCGCTCGGCCGCTGGCAGCGACTCTCTAGTTGGCGGAAGGCCCTCGCGATCGGCGGCTTCGCCATCGGCACCTTTGGCCTGGGCTTCACTCTCGGCGGCCTGATCTTCGGCCGCTGGCGTAAGGCCTGACCGGGCAAAAGCTTCGCTTTTTCCCCGGAGTTTGGTCCGGCGCTTCGCGCTGAACGTGCGCGGGCTCAAGCC
>JALYST010000107.1 GCA_030854665.1 Actinomycetota bacterium | reverse complement strand
AAGTTCTCCTTGATCGCCGGGATGACGCCCCCGAGTTTGCGGATCCGGTCGAAGTACTCGTACGCCTCCGCCTCGAGCCGGTTCGTCAGCTCTTCGACGTAGTAGGACCCACCGAGCGGATCGATCGTGTTCACGACGCCCGTCTCGTGCGCAATCACCTGTTGCGTGCGGAGCGCCAGCCGGACGGCGTCCTCCGTCGGCAGCGCCAACGCCTCGTCGAAGGAGTTCGTGTGCAGCGACTGAGTTCCACCGAGCACGGCGGCCATCGCCTCGAGCGCCGTCCGGATGATGTTCACCTCCGGCTGCTGTGCCGTGAGCGAGACGCCCGCAGTCTGCGTGTGGAAGCGCATCAGCCAGGAGCGCGGATTCTTGGCGCCGTACCGCTCCTTGAGCTCGTGCGCCCAGATCCGGCGGGCGGCGCGGTACTTCGCGATCTCCTCGAAGAAGTCGAGGTGGGCATTGAAGAAGAACGACAAGCGCGGCGCAAAGTCGTCCACATCGAGCCCACGCTCCATCGCGGCCTCAACGTAAGCAAAGCCGTCCGCCAGCGTGAACGCGAGCTCCTGCGCGGCGTTCGAGCCCGCCTCGCGAATGTGGTAGCCGGAGATCGAGATCGGATGCCACAGAGGCATCTCCTCCGCACAGAACTCGATCATGTCGATGACCAGCCGCATCGACGGCTCCGGCGGGAAGATCCACTCCTTCTGCGCGATGTACTCCTTGAGGATGTCCGTCTGGATCGTCCCGCGCAGGTTGGCGCGCGGCACGCCCTGCTCCTCCCCAACGCAGAGATAGAACGCCAGCAACATCGCCGCCGGCGAGTTGATGGTCATCGACGTGGACACCTCGTCGAGTGGGATGCCTGCGAAGAGCGTCTCCATGTCGTCGAGCGAGTCGATCGCAACACCTTCGCGGCCGACCTCGCCGAGCGAACGCGGATGGTCCGAGTCGTAGCCCATCAGTGTTGGCATGTCGAACGCCGTCGAGAGGCCCGTCTGGCCGTGCTCTAACAGGTACCGGAAGCGGGCGTTCGTCTCCTCGGCCCCACCGAACCCGGCGAACTGCCGCATCGTCCAGAGCTTGCCGCGGTACATCGACGGGTAGACGCCCCGCGTGAAGGGATAGACGCCGGGATAGCCGAGGTCGCGCTCATAGTCGATCTCGACACTGTCGGGCGTGTACAGCGGTTCGTTGTCAATCCCGGAGATCGTCGAGAAGAGCTCGCCCTCGCGCTCGGGCTTCGCTTCGTAGAGCTCACGCTTCCACTCGTCGACGCCACGAGCCGCGTCGACTTTCTCTGCGGACGCGCGCGGATCCTCGGTCGTGGCCATCCTTCCTCCGATTCTACGGACGTGATTCCGCCTCCTGCTGTCCGGCCCACCTGCCGATATTCGTCCCGTGGAGAAGATCGTGGCAGTTGTCATTTGTGGGCTCATAGCGCTGTCGGCGGCGGGTGGGCCGGCGGCTGCGACGAACCGCAACGACTTGCTGCGCAAGGCATCGCACCTGTCCGGGCTTCGGGTCCGGCGGGTCGTCCCACAGGAGATGCTCGCTAGTGCGCGATACGACGCGGCACTCTTGCGCGCCGCCGACCGCGAGTATCCGCGTTCACTCCGGAGCATCGACAGCGCTCTGTACACACGGCTCGGGCTGATGCCCCGCAGCTTGCAGGCACAGCTCGCTTTGGATGCTCACGCATCACGCGCCTGGTACGACCCGGCGGCACGCCGGCTCCTGCTCCGGCGCACGCCGACGCCACAGAGGGTGCGGGTCGTCAACGAGCTCGTCCGCGCGCTCGTCGACCAGAACTTCAACCTGCGGCGGATCACGGGGATCCGCGTGCACGACCGCGACCGCGCGCTCGCCGCCAAGAGCATCGTGGACGGCACCGCCGCACTCGCTTCAGGTGTGAGTGCGAGTCCCCTGAGAGGTGCACCCCTCGAGCGGTTCTTGCAATTCGAGTCGGGTCTCGGTGAAGGCAAGGCACTTGCGAAAGAGTTGCGTTACCTCGGAGGTTCGCGCGCACTTGCAAGTGCACTGCGGCTGTTCCCGCAGACGACCGAACAGCTTCTGCACATCGACAAGTTCCTCGAGCGCGAGCGTGCATTGCCGGTCCGGCTCCCCACTTGGATCGGTGACTGGAAGCTCAACACCTCCGAGACGTTCGGAGAGCTCGACGTCCGCAGCCTGCTACGCGCGTTCGGCGTGCCGAACGCTGTCGCCGCTGCCGAAGGCTGGGGTGGCGGACGCCTCGGGCTCTACGTCTCACCGACGGGACAGCTGACCGCCGCGCTCGCTTTGCAGTGGGACACGATCGACGATGCGGTGGAGTGGCGCGATGCTGTGACGCGCTACGTCGGAGCGGCGTTCCCGGGGGCGACGGCACGCGATTGTCCGCCCCTCGACCGCTGCTGGTCAAGCACTTGGGACGTCGCCTCCGGCGTGCTCGGAAGCTCGAGCGTCTTCGCGAGCGGCCCCGCGTCCGACACCATCGCGGCAGCTCTCTTCGCGCAGAAGTAACCCTCGACTCGAGCCTTAGGCTTGGCTTGCATCCGGGGCGCAGTAACGACCCACGAAGCTCCCCCGCGTGACCGTTTCTCCTTGCCAGGTGAGGTTTTCGCGGTGTTCAGTACCCCAGAAAGGGGATTTGCGCAAAATCGACACCCCTTAGAACCGCGAAACGCTCACTAAGGCTGGCGGGAAAGCCGATCCCTCACTCGGAGCCACGTGCAGCAAGACGGCGCGTGGATGGAGAACATGGCGAGCTTCCCGGACCTGCGGCCTTATCGGCGCTCGGCGAAAGCCGAGCGATCGGCCGCGTCCAAAAACAGGGCTCGCCTTCTCCTCGCGGTCTCCGCTGCGCTCCTTCTCACCGCCGCTCTCGCCGTCCCCGAGTTCGCCACTCTCCGCGGCGCGAAGGCACACGACGCATCGGCATTCCTGACGAGGGAGCTGGGTCCGCCGCTGGACTCTGCGCCCCTCGTCAGGAATCCGGCATCCGGTACCACCGTCCGCCTCAAGCGAGGCGGGATGCACGTCAAAGCTGCGGAAGGCGCGGTGTCACTTCGGCTTGCAGCCGGAACCGGTACGGGCTCGCTCCGGCGACACACGCACGGCGTCGTCCGCCGGACCGCGTTCGGCACCGAAACGGTCATCGTCGGCACTGGGCAGGTCGAGCAGTTCCTCACGGTCAAGAGCTCTCAGGGATCCCGCGTCTGGCGGTGGAAGCTCGACAGCCGCCTCGAGCCGCGGCTCAATGCCGCCGGCGTCGTCGGGTTCTTCACAAAGACGGGCAGACTGACGAATCTCGAAATCTCGCCCGTCCAGATCCTGGACGCGCACGGCCGCAAGATCACTCCGCGGAATCTGTCCTGGTCGCTCGCGCGTCGAGCCGGGGGCGCGTGGCTCGAGCTCGCACTCGACGACGCGTCGCTACCTCTTCCGTACACGATCGATCCTTCGATCGTCTTTCGCGCGCAGACCACCGGCACGGGTACGGGCTCGATCACGACCCCGAGCCCGTACAGGATTCCTGCCGCCACCTCGCCGGGCGACATCATCCTCGTCCATGTCGCCGCCCAGCGTGACACCTCGAACTCGATCAACACCCCGACCGGCTTTGCGCCCGTCTACGGGACACAGAACATCTCGACGGCAACCGGCACCGTGCAGCAGGTCTTCTGGAAGAAGGCTGTCCTTGCCGACGCGAACGCGGCGCTGACCGTCAACTGGACGGTCGCCGGGGACACTGGCGCCGCCAACATCCTCGTGTACAAGGGTGTCAATACCGCTCTTGCGAATCCCTTCTTCCCCGCCTCTCTGCCGGCGCATTATGCGAACGTCGGTGCCGCAACCGACGCCTTTCAGCTGCCGTCGCTGAACACCACCGGAAACTCGAACACGATGATGGTCGGCTTCGGGGCCATCGACGCGACGAACTCGCCCTGGGACGGCCTCCCGGCCGGCTGGACGACGCTGCGCGCGACGACGGGGACGACCAACATCTCGATCGGCGACTACGACAAGCTCTGTGCGACCACCTGCACAACGACCGCGGGCGCCACGACGACGACATCGAACAACAGCAGCACAGGCAACTCTGTCGGTGACGACCTGGCCATGATCACCGACGCAACGAACCCGGCGAACGTGCTCAGCCTGAACACCGTTTCGCCGGCGGCAGCCGCCTACCTCAGCGGTAATACGGTGTGGTACCGCGGGGTCGCCGCAGGCAGCTTCAAGATCCGCAACAGCGTGACCGATGCCGGCTCGGGCCCAGCCTCGTCGACGACGGCCAACCTCGGCGGGACGGCAACGGGCTGGACGCATACCGGGAGCGCCGTCACGACTCCCGCAGGCGGCCCGTTTGACTCGAACGTCTTCTCCTGGACCGCCGGCACGTCAAGCTCGCCGACCGAGGTCGTCACCGCGGCCGACAACGCGTCGAACACGCTGGCCGCGCCGACCTTGACCTTCCAGAACGACTCCACCGCCCCCTCCACGACGGACGACACTGGCTCGATCGGAAACGCGTGGCGGAACACCACCACGACGGTGACCCTCTCGCCCACGGACCCGGGCGGCTCCGGCGTGGCCACGACCTACTACACGACCGACGGCTCGACTCCGACCACGTCGTCGTCGCAGGGCACATCCGTCGTGCTTTCCGCGGAAGGCACTTATACCGTCAAGTACTTCTCGGTCGACAACGTCGGCAACTCCGAGACGGTCAAGACCGCAGGGACGCAGATCAGGATCGACAAGACGAATCCGGCCAACGCCCTCACGCTCTCCTCGGTCTCCCCGGCCGGCTCGGCCCTCAAGGCCGGCAACACGGTCTACTACCGCGGGGTGCAGGCGGGCGGTGGCTCCTTCAAGATCACGAATACTGTCACCGATTCAGGTGGCTCCGGCCCCGCCTCGAGCGCGACTGCGGCGCTCGGCGGGACGGCCACCGGCTGGACGCACACCCCGTCGACGGTCTCGACTCCCGCTGGTGGTCCATACGACTCGAACACGTTCACGTGGGCGCAGAGCACGTCGTCCTCGCCCACGGAGGTCGTGACCGCCGCAGACACCGCGGGCAACACGACGGCCGCCGCGGCACTCACTTTCACGAATGACTCCACCGCTCCCGCGGGTGGGGGCGCGTTGACGGTCAACGGCACGGTCGCCTCGGGCGGCGGCAGCTCCAGCTACTCGAGCAGCGGCAGCTTCACGATCGGCACCCGCACCGACTACACCGAGACGCAGACCGCGAGCGAGT
>JALYST010000074.1 GCA_030854665.1 Actinomycetota bacterium | reverse complement strand
CGGAGGCGCGGCGCCTGTCGGAGTGGTTGCGCAGGAAGGCTCACACTGAGCCCTCCGCGAACACCAGCTCGATCACATCCTCGATCGGCGGGTCCTCGATCGTCAGATCGAGCACCTGCTGCTCGCTGAGGAGCCGTGCGGCGATGCTCGGTGTATCGGCTTTCGGCACGCGCAGCTTCACACGGTCTCCGTCGCGTTCGAGCACGTCGCCATAGCTGCCGAGGTCAGACGACCCGTCCGCCAGGTCGACCTCGATCGTCTTGTAGGCGGCGAAGCGATCCGACAACGCGGAGAGATTGCCGTCGAACATGATTTGGCCGTGGTGGATGACGATGACGCGACGGCAAAGAGCGACGACGTCGGCCATGTAGTGGCTCGTCAACAGAACGGTCGCGCCGTACCGCCGGTTGTACTCGGCGATGAAGCCGCGAATTCGCTTCTGCATCGTCACGTCGAGGCCGATCGTCGGCTCGTCGAGAAAGAGCACTTGCGGTCGGTGCAGAAGCGAGCCCACGACCTCCACCTTCATGCGCTCGCCGAGCGAAAGCTGTCGCACCGGCTTGCGGACGAGATCGCCGATGTCCAGCAGCTCGATCATCTCGTCACGGAGCGCGACGAAGTCCTCGCGCGTCAGCCGGTAGATCGCCCGGTTGAGCTCGAACGAGTCCATGGCCGGCAGATCCCACTGCAGCTGGTTTCTGTTCCCCATCACAAGCGTCATCTGGCGCAGGTAGTCCTTCTCCCGGCGAGAAGGCACGTGGCCGAGCACGCGCGCCTCGCCGCCTGTGGGGAAGAGGAGCCCGGAGAGCATCTTGAGGGTCGTGGTCTTGCCGGCGCCGTTCGGGCCGAGAAAGCCGACGACCTCACCCGGGCCGATCTCGAACGAGACCGCGTCAACGGCGCGTACTTCGCGTGTCTCCCGGTGAAAGAGGCCCTTTGCCGCTGCGCGCAGCCCGGCCTCGCGCTCGGGCACCTTGAAGACCTTCGTAAGCTCGTTGACGTGGACGACTGACTCAGACAATGGTCGGAACCTCCCTGGAGGAACTACGAGATTGCGGGCCGGCTCAACGACGCGTCACACGGCCAGGGAGTATAGGGGCCGATGAGGATCCTGCTCGTCTCCCAGATGTACCCGGGGCCGGCCGATCCCGACCTCGGCGTGTTCGTGCGCGGGCTCGAAGAGCAGCTCGTCGGGCGCGGTCACGAGGTCGAGCGCGCGGTACTCGATCGGCGCGGCGGCAGCAAGGTGAAGTACCTCAGGCTCGGGCGCGCGACGCTCGCCGCCTCGCGCCGCTTCAGGCCAGACGTCGTCTACGCGCACTTCCTCGTCCCGACCGGGCTGATCGGCGCGCTGGCCGGCGGGGCGCCGCTCGTCGTGACCGCGCACGGTCGCGACGTGCGCAACGTCGGCTGGCTGCCCGGGATTCGCGCTGCAACTCGTTTCGTCGCGCGCCAGGCCGCCACGATCATCGCCGTCTCCGACTACCTGCGGCGCGAGCTGGAGGCAAAGGTGCCGGAGGCGCGCGGCAAGACCGAGGTGGTCGACTCGGGTGTCGACCTCGAGCGCTTCACGGTGCAGCCCGCGCCCGAGGGCCCGCCGCGTTATCTGTGCATCGGGTCGCTGATCCAGCGCAAGAACGTGCTCCGCCTGGCGAGCGCCTTCGAGCGGCTCGGCGAAGGGACGTTGACGTTCGTCGGCGACGGGCCGCTTCGCGGACAGCTCGAAGGGCGACCGGGAATCGAGCTCACCGGAGCGCTCTCGTACGACCGGATTCCTGTGCACATCGCAGCGGCGCACGTCGTCTGCCAGCCGAGCCTGATCGAGCCCTTCGGGCAGGCCGTGCTCGAAGCGATGGCGTGCGGACGCTCGGTCGTCGCAACGAGGATCGGCGGCCCGCCCGAATTCGTCCCGCCAGAAGCCGGCGTACTCGTCGACCCGGTTGACGAGGACGCGCTTGTCGAGGCGCTGCGAAGTGCCGCTGCGCTGCCGTGTCCGAATCCGGCCGCGCGGGCGGCGGGGGAGGGGCACGATGTCAGGCGTCAGGCGGAGAAGGTAGAGGCGATTCTCCTGCGAGCCGCTCGAGGTCCGCGAGCCTGATCTCCACGAGCGGGCGGATCGCTTCCTCGAGTCCTGCCTCGCGCGCTGCTTCGAGCGCCTGTTCGTAGCTCTGGCGCGCCTTCGCCGGGTCGACGCCCTGCTTGAGCCGGTTGTCCCCGGTCACGAGTAGCTTCTGGACCCGTTCACGGGCCTCATCCTGTGTCATACAGCCGCCGGAGCGACGTACCGGCGGAGCGGCGCCTCCTCGCTGGGCGGCCACATGGTGCTGACAGAGCCGGGCTTGTAAAAAGTGACGGTCACGGTGAGATCGATCATCGCCGCCGCCCCTTCACAAATCGACCGTAACAGTTCACATTGAGGGTGGAACCTTGATGGAGGCTGCCGCCAAAGTGCCAGAGAGGATTCGCGTGCTGATCGCGGACGACCATCGCCTGTTCGGGCAGGCCCTCGAGGCGATCCTTGCGACGGACGACCGGCTCGAGGTCGTAGGCCACGCCGGGGACGGGTCGGAGGCGGTGCAGTTCGCGCTCTCCGTCGACCCGGACGTGATCCTCATGGACATCGCCATGCCGATCATGGATGGTTTTCAGGCAACGAAGCAGATCCGCAAACAGCGGCCGCACGCGTGCATCCTCATGCTCACCGGCTCGAACTCGCGCATCGACGTCGACCGCGCGCGGGAGGCCGGAGCGGCCGGCTACGTGACCA
>JALYST010000054.1 GCA_030854665.1 Actinomycetota bacterium | reverse complement strand
CGATCGATCCGCTCGGTGGGTCCTACTACGTCGAAGAGCTGACGAACCGGCTCGAGGCGGAGGCGTACGAGTACTTCGACCGGATCCGCAAACTCGGGGGCGTCATCCCGGCGATCAAGGAGAACTTTTTCCAGCGCGAGATTGCAGAGGCTTCGTTCCGGTACCAGCACGAGGTCGAGCAGAAGCAGCGGATCATCGTCGGCGTCAATCGCTACGAGCTCGAGGACGAGGAGCCGCTCGAGATCCTGAAGATCGATCCTGCTCTCGAGGGCGAGCAGATAGCTCGCGTGCAGGCGCTGAGGGACCGGCGCGACTCAGCGGTCGTCGAGGCAGCACTCGCGCGTCTCAAGGAAGACGCCGCGCACGAGGACCGGAACCTGATGCCGCAGATCGTCGACGCCTCGAAGGCGTACGTGACGATGGGAGAGATGTGCGACGCGCTCAGGGAGATCTGGGGCGTGTGGCGAGAAACTCCGGTCTTTTAACCGCTAGCGACGGCCGCCCGCACGACGTGGAGCGGCGCTCCTACCTCGACCGTCACATCGCAACGCTGAGCTCGCGCACGCCTGAGCGCTAGGTAAAGCGGACGAAATGTGCAACGCTCTGAGGGAGGGTGGGGCGTCGGCGGCGAAATCTTGGTCTTCTAGGGCTACTCGGCGTTGCGTGCGTCGTGGCCGCGCATGCATCAGCGGCCCCGGTGCCGACCCTCTTTAGGCTCACGATCGTCGGCACGACGCACGCGGAGTGGTCGTACACCGCCGCTCCTGTCACAAGCGGTAACTGCGTGCGGACAGAGACCTCAGAGGGGATCAGGACCGTCAACTTCCGCACGAAAGCGCCGGTGGTCGTCAGGCTCTCAGGCGGTCGCGTCCTGGCCGTGGACGTGCGCGGAATCATGGGGAAGGTGACCCTCGGGGGCGCCAACACGACGCACGAGACGTGTGCGGGCGTCGGCACCAGCAAGGTCGCCGACTGCGCGCAGACCAAGCGCGTATTCACCAATGCGAGCGTGCATGCCATGAGCCCGCGTCCCGGCGTCCTGGTGCTGAACGGGATCGCCAACGTTCGACTCCCAAGAGCCGATTGCCCGCTTGAGCCGCCCGGCGTGAGGAGTCGGCCACTTGGCCCGCCGCTGAATCTCGTGCGTCTGCCCAAACAGGCATTGATGGAGCGACGCCTCGCCCGGATCAACTTGCGCGCGTCTCGGAGCAGGCACACGGCCTACGGCTCTCCCGAGGCTGGGAGCCTCGACGAGGACACAGAATGGACACTGACCGTCGTCCGCGTCCAGGGCTGAAACCGACGGGGCCGTAAACTGCGGGTCGTGGCGAGAAAGATCCGCGTCGTGATCGCAAAACCGGGCCTCGACGGGCACGATCGCGGCGCGAAGATCATCGCGCGTGCACTGCGCGACGCCGGCATGGAGGTGATCTACACGGGTCTCCACCAGACTCCCGAGCAGATCGTCGAGACGGCGATTCAGGAGGATGCCGATGCGGTCGGCATCTCCATCCTGTCGGGCGCGCACATGACGCTCGTCCCGCGCATCCTCGACGGGCTCAAGGCGAACGGCGCGGAGGACGTGCTCGTGGTGGTCGGTGGGACGATCCCGAAAGAGGACTCCGACGAGCTGAAGGAGCGCGGCGTGGCCGAGGTGTTCACCCCAGGCGCGCCGACGACGGAGATCATCGACTTCCTCAAGGGCAAAGTCCCCGTTTGATCCAAGTCGAGTGGGAAGACGCGGTCGCGATAGTGACGATCGACCGCCAGGAAGCGATGAACGCACTCGACGTCGCGACGCTCACCGAGCTGCGCGACCGTCTGCACGAACTCGGAGACGATGACGCAGCGCGCGTCGTGATCCTGACCGGCGCCGGCGAGAAGGCATTCGTCGCGGGCGCAGACATCAAGTACATGAGCGGTCTCGACGTCGATCAGGCGAAGCAATGGGGAGCGCTCGGCCACGAGACCGGACGCTTGCTCGAGACGATGCCCAAGCCGACCATTGCGGCGATCAACGGCTTCGCGCTCGGTGGCGGTTGCGAGCTCGCGGTCGCGTGCGACATCCGCTACGCCGCATCGTCCGCCAAGCTTGGTCAGCCCGAGGTCAATCTCGGAATCATTCCCGGCTGGGGCGGGACACAGCGTCTCGCGCGTCTGAGTGGCCTCGGCGTTGCCAAGGAGCTGATCTTCACGGGCCGCATCATCGACGCGGAGGAAGCCTTGCGGGTCGGGCTCGTCAACGCCGTCCACGATCCGGTTCTGGACAAGGCGCGCGAGGTGGCGACGTCGCTCGCCTCCAAGAGCCCAATCTCGCTCCGCCTGATGAAGGAGTTGGCGAACCGCGCGCTCGGCGGTGACCACCGGCACAACCTCGAAGCCGAGGGTGAGACGTTCGGCGCGCTGTTCTCGAGCGAGGATGCGAAGGAAGGCCTGACCG
The DNA here is from genome assembly GCA_030854665.1 of Actinomycetota bacterium. GTDB lineage: Bacteria > Actinomycetota > Thermoleophilia > Gaiellales > Gaiellaceae > 3-1-20CM-4-69-9. Next base: position 1,278 of record JALYST010000054.1, on the reverse strand, counting down.
CTTTCGTCGAGAAGCGTGCGCCCAGGTTCGTGGGCCGCTAAACAGGCGTATGCGCTGGGTCGCCTCACCGCCGCGGTGCTGAAAACGGAGCCGTTCCCACCAGGAAGACGCTCTGCCTGCCGCCCGGCGCCCGGGCCTCCGCGACCTGCTAGCCGAGTTGGATCAGCGCTGAGCTGAGCACGCCGTCGTCGGCGCGCTGGGCCTTGAGGGTCGCAGACGCCGGTTGCGTCCACACCACGACCTTCTGACCCTTCTCGGCGAGCGTGACGCTTGTGACCGTTCGCAATGCGCCGGTCCCGCTCAGGCTCTGCACAACGGTCGCTTCAGGGACCGTCAACGCAATCGTCCGGTTCAGCTTCGTCAGCGTCAGCCCCGACGGCCAGGCTTGTGACGTCGACACATTCACCACGAGCCGGTCGATCGTTGCCGAGACGACTGTGCCGGTCAGCGTCAGCGAGAAGGGCGTCCCAGGCTTCGCGGTGAACAACAGCCGGTAGGCCTTCTGCAGGTACGGATAAGGACTCACCGCACGACCTCCGCCTGGATGCACCTCGAAATGCAGATGCGAGCTGCCGCCGTTCGCATCCCCCGAGTCGCCGACGTACGCGATCTGCTGACCGGCCGCCACTTTGGCGCCGTTCTTCACCGTGTACGCCGTCCCGTTCACGCATTTGCCGCGGTTGTCGTTCCGCATCGTGAGGTCGTTGTTCAGGTGGATGTAGAGGTACGTCGTACCGCTCTCGCCGTAGAGGTAGAGCATGCAGCCTGCTGCGCCTGACGTCGTCCAGTACTTCACCTTGCCTGCTTCCGCGGCGACTGCCGGTGACTTCTTCGCGGCCATGAGGTCGTTCCCCTGATGCGACCCGCCCCCGCGGGGAGCGCCGAAGTCGTCGATGTACTGAACCTTTCCGACGACGGGAAAGATGATGTGCTCCGGAACCTTGGTGGCGGCGAAGGCCACGGCGGAGCCGGCGGCTAGGCCGATCGTGGCGGAGAGGAGGAGAACCCCTCGGGCTGTCGTCCGGTGGCGTCTCATGAGAGGACGGGCGCTCCGGTTCGCGCTCGAAGGCTGAGACGGTAGCAGGCGCCTCGGCGCAAGTCAGCCTGAGTAGAGTCCTGCTCCGATGAAGATCGCCGTCTGCGTCAAGCAGGTCCCCGAGGGAAACAGCCGGATCGACCCAGGAACCAAGCGGCTCGACCGCTCGGGAGAAGGTGCCCTGAACGCCTTCGACGCCAATGCCGTCGAGGAGGCCCTCCGTCTGAAGGACGCGACCGGCG
>JALYST010000053.1 GCA_030854665.1 Actinomycetota bacterium | reverse complement strand
GGGCGAAGATGCGGGAACGACCGTGCGCGTCGTGCTGCCGCCGTACGCGACGGCTCGTTAGGCCGGGGTCTAACCCCAACCGCTCGCGTGTCACGGCCAAGAAGCGGATCCGACCCTCGCTAGGATGCACGGGCGATGGCCGACCGCAACGGAAAGCATCTCCTCTTCGTCTGGAAGCCCAGCGGCTACGAGCTGCGCGAGGCTGACGGCGACGCGCCGGCGCTCGGGGCACTTGTCGAAGTCGACGACGTCGAAGAACAGGTGATCAAGATCGGTCCTTCGCCGCTGCCGAACGATCCTCGTCCCTGCGCGTATCTACAAGCCGTCTAGCGCGGACTCCGCGCTGATTCGTCCGAACACGAGCGCCGCGGCGAGACCGCTGGCGTAACCGCCCGTCGAGATGCCGCCCACGTCAGCACCGGCGGCGAAAAGGCCGTCCGCCCGGACGACCCGCGCCTGCTCGTCGATGCGCAGGCCGCCGATCGTGTGCGTGATCCCCGGTGAGACGCGAACGGCCACGCGCGCACCGGCCGGCGCAGGAAACGGCAGCTCGGCCGGATCCACCCGCGTCGGCGCCAGCGCGACGATGTCCGCGACCGTCCGGTCGCGGACCCGCTGATCGAGCGCGCCGTCGTCCAGGACGTACCACGCGCGTACGCCGGGCTGCCGGGCGGTCGCCTGCACCAGGTCGTTCTCCGACCATGACACCTCGCCCTCGAAGAACTGCTCGCCGCGTTCGTTGTAGACACGCGCGTATCGACCGTAGAGCTGCGCGAGCGGGACGAACTGTTCCTCTGAGAAGTCCGCGTCAGGCATGTTGCGCCCGTAGAACTGCTCCAGCCCTGCGGAGAGCTGCGCACCGCGCTCGAGCGCGTACTTCAGGCCGTCACCGCTGCTCCAAGGATTCGCCCGCAGCCGGAGCGAGCCTTCGGGATGGATGTGCTCGGCGACGAGCTCCGCGTTCCCCTGGAACCCCCCCGTCGCCAGGATCGTCGGCTCGGTCGCCGAGTCGCCGAGGCGAACGTCCCCGAAGGCGCGAACCAACGTGGCCGTCAATCCGCGCGGATCGAACCGCTTTCCGATCGTGCGCGGATTCCCGGTCTCGTGCTCCAGGACCGGCGCGCCGAGCGACTCGAGCCAGGCGATCCCCTCATCGAGCTGTTCCCAGACGACGCGCTGTAATGCCTCGTCGCCGGTCGGGCACTCCGCCCGGAAGTCGTCCCACTCGCGGAAACGCCAGATGACACCGCTCGACAGCAGCATCGACCCGCCCGGACGCGTTCCCTTTTCGTGCACGACAGGCGTGGCGCCGAGCTCGCGTGCGCGCGCGGCGGCAGACAGCCCTGCCATCCCCGCACCCGCAATGAGGAGTGTCCCTCCCGACAATGCTCTCCGGCTTCTGGCCCGCGATCACGCGGCGCCAGAGTCCACCCTCGCTCTTACCAAGGCTGTCCAGCCTTGGCTGCGAGCGAGTGCGGCCTCTGGCTTGGTGCTCGCGACCCAGAAACTCGGAAGCATCGCCGACAGGGACACTACTTGAGTGCGAATCCCGGCTTGTGCTCGACGTACTCGATGCGCACGCGCTCCGGGCCCCACACGAAAACCGCGCGCGTGTTCGCGGCGTCGACGACGTTGTCGACGATGTCGCGCCTCTCCGCCTCTGCAATCACCGGATCGACCTCGTCGACGAGCACGGCGACATGGTTCAGCAAGGGCTTGTCGGAATCACCCGGGTCACCAGGATGAAACTCCACGTACGCTCCGCCGACTTCGACACGCGGATGACCCTCACCCGAAGGCTCGGCAGCGTTGAAACCGAGCTCCGTGTACTCCACCGCCGTCTGCTCGGGCTCGGCCGAGTACAACGCAACATGGTCGAGGTCGTATTCGACGTCTGTGGGAGCCTCGACGAGCCGGACGCGCACTCCTTCGCCGAGCTCGACCTCGTCGCCGTCGGGAAGGCCGGCGCGCGCACTCTCGAGATCTGACACGCGTAGGGCAACGTGCTTGAACGCGCCCTGCTCGCGCGGGCCGTCGGCCGTGAACAGCGTCAGCTTCCCGCGCCGCGCATCGGAGCCCACCAAGGTGAACGCATCCTGCCGGTCGATGACGTGCATCCCGACGTGCTGCGTCAGGAAGTCCACAATCGGCTCACGATCCGCGACCCAGAAGGCGACGTGATCCAGAGTCTTGGGCTTCACGTCGCCAGCGTACCTACCGGTTAGCGGTCTACCGAGACGGCTTGCTCTTCGTCTCACCGGCCTCCGCCCGCTGCTTGTTGACGGTCGCCGCCGCGATCTCCTTCGCGCGTTTCGTCGAGCGGCCCTGCTTCTTCTCGGACTCCTTGATGTGCTCGTACTGACGCTCGCGCTTGTCGCTCCACGCTCCCTGCGGCACGTGACAACCCCCTTTGGTAGACGACATCTGCGGCCTACCCACTTTCACGAGGGCTATTCCAGGGGTGGATTCTGGACGTTGTGCTCGGTCGCGTACTCGTCCGTGAGCTTGTTCACAACGTCGAGGCCCTCGCCATAGGCGTAGTTGATCTTGACGAACGGCTCCCACTTGTCCGGCAGGGCGTCCTCCGGAAAGATCGCCTCCACCGGGCACTCCGGCTCGCACGCACCGCAGTCGATGCACTCCTCCGGGTCGATCACGAGGATGCGTTCGGCTTCGTGAATGCAGTCGACAGGGCAGACATCCACGCAAGACTTGTCCTTGATGTCGATGCAAGGCTCGGCGATGATGTAGGTCACGGGCGACCTACTTTACTCAAGCGATCAGCTCGTCAACGACCTGGGCCGCGCGCTCCTGCAACGCGTTCTTCACGAGCACCTGATCGAAGCCCGCCTCATGGGCGCGCCGCAATCCGGCCGTATCGGTGTGTCCTCCGAATCCGACGATTGGTACCTCCGGATACGAGTCGGCGACGTCCATGGGATCAACGCGGCTGATGTCTGCGATCACGAGATCGGGCCAGTCCGCGCTGTCGGTCGTGACGAAGTGATGTCCAGGGAGCAAGACCTCGAGCTTGCCCCGAAAGAAGACATCGACCCCACAGAGCAGGATCGTCGCCACGCGGGGAGGGTATCGCGCTTCGGCGTGCCTGCTCAACCCCTTGGTAGGGGCGCCTGGGTGGAGGACGGGCTCGAGTCCGCATATCAGGCGGGTGTCGAGCTGATTCGCACGGGCGAGTACTTCGCCGCGCACGAGGAGCTCGAGGACGCGTGGCGAGCAGCCTCTGCCGAAGAGCGCGATTTCTTCCAGGGACTCGTGCACGTCGCGGTTGCGTGGTACCAGGCCGGGCGCGGCCGCAAGATCGGCACCGAGCGGCAACTCGCAAAGGCGATCCGCCGGCTGACACCGTACTCACCGTCCCACCGCGGACTCGACCTCGCGGCACTTCTCACTCAACTGCAAGACCTCCAAGAACGCGGCTCCCTGGACTTTCCGCCACCGAGCCTGCGGCCGTCGACTACCCTCGCGGACTCGTGAGCGACTTCGGGAAGCAGATTGCGGCGGCTTACTCGGCCGAGGGCCTTTCGATCGAAGTCGGCAAAGGAGTCCTCGACGGAAAGCTCGAGCCGGAGGCCGAGGTGCGCCTGCCGCTCAAGACGACGAACCGGCATGGGTTGATCGCGGGCGCGACGGGAACCGGCAAGACGAGAACGCTCCAGGTCCTCGCGGAGCAGCTCGCCGAAGAGGGCGTGCCCGTCTTCGCGGCCGATGTAAAAGGCGACCTCTCCGGGATCGCAGCACCCGGCGCCGCCACAGGGCCCGCGGCCGACCGGGCAGCGGAGCTCGGCCAGCCCTTCGAGCCGGCCGGATTCGCGACTGAGTACCTCTCTCTCGGCGGCATCGGCCCGGGTGTGCCGATCCGCGCGACGGTGTCCGACTTCGGTCCCCAGCTCCTGGCCAAGGTCTTGCAGGCGAACGAGACCCAGGAACAGAGCCTCGCTCTCGTTTTCCGTTACGCGGACACGAAGGGCCTGCCGCTCCTCGACCTCGCCGACCTCCGCGCGCTGCTGACCTTTTTGGACTCCGACGCGGGCCAGGCTGAGCTGAAGGGCATCGGCGGAGTCGCCTCCCAGACGATCGGTGTGCTCCTACGTGCCCTCGTTGCGCTCGAGGATGGGGGCGGCAACGAATTCTTTGGAGAGCCGCAGTTCGACGTCGAAGACCTGTTGCGGACGACACCTGATGGCCGCGGGCTCATCTCCTGTCTCGAGCTCCCCTCCGTTCAGGACAAACCCAAGCTTTTCTCGACTGCACTCATGTGGCTTCTCGCCGAGCTGTTCGAGACCTTGCCCGAAGTGGGAGATCTCGACAAGCCGAAGCTGGTCTTCTTCTTCGACGAGGCGCACCTCCTCTTCGACGATGCAACGGATGCCTTCCTCGACTCCGTCGTGCAGACCGTTCGGCTGATCCGCTCGAAAGGCGTCGGGGTCTTCTTCATTACCCAGACGCCGAAGGACATTCACGCCGATGTGCTCGCGCAGCTCGGAAATCGTGTGCAACACGCGATGCGAGCCTTCACGCCCGATGACGAGAAGGCGCTACGCGCAACGGTGCGAACGTTTCCGAAGTCCGAGTACTACAAGCTCGAGGAGTTGCTCACTCAACTCGGGACCGGCGAGGCGGCAGTCACGATCCTCTCGGAGAGCGGCGTGCCGACTCCGGTCGTCCATACCAAGATCCGGGCCCCGCGCTCGCGCATGGGACCCGCCGACAACGTCGCGGCGGCGGCCGCGACATCACAGCTGGCTGCGAGATACAGCACGCGCATCGACAGTCAGAGTGCGCGCGAGCTACTCGCCGCACGACTGGAGGCGTCGGCTTCCGCCAAGCCGCCGATCGTGAAGGAAGAGCACCGAAGTGCGGCCAAGGCCACGAAGAGCGGCGCGGACGGGCTCGGAGACTTCCTCGGCTCGCGGCAAGGGAAAGCGCTTCAGCGTGAGGTGATCCGCGGGGTCTTCGGGATGCTGCGCAAAAGGATCTAGCGAGAGCTAGAGATCGCCGAGGCCGATGGCCTCGAGCAAGCGGTGCGTGTACACCTGCACGCGATAGAACTCGTCAAAGAACAGAAGCAGGCCGAGCACGACAAGGATCGTCCCGCCGACGATCGAGAACGCGCGGTAGTGGTCGCGCATCCACCGGAACAGCGTCATGCCCCGCACGAAGAAGACGGCGACGAGGAGGAACGCAGCGCCGAGACCGGCTGAGTAGGCGGCCAGCCAGGCGGAGCCGCGGATGACGGTGTCGGAGTTGCCGGCCGCCGCGAATGCCTCGGCGAGGAAGGGCCCGACGCACGGTGCGGCGCAGATCGCGAAAGCGCCGCCGAGCAGGACGCGCGAGCCGCTCTTTCGCGCGCCTTGGATGAGCCCGCCCGCCACAAGTCGGTCGGTCCAGGGCAGCAGGCCCATGAAGGCAAGACCGGCGACGACGAGGATGAAGCCCGCGACGGCTTGCTTGGTCTGGTCGTCCATCACCCCGGCGACCAGATTGGCCGCCGCGCCCAGCGCCACGAAGACGATCGCGAAGCCGGCGATGAACGGGAGACTGGCGACTGCGACGCGCCGGCCCACGCCGGGATCGCCGAGCCGTTGCGCCTCGACCGCCGACACCGCCGAGAGATAGCCCGGCACGAGTGGCAGCACACAGGGAAACGCAATCGAGGCGAACCCGAGCAGAAACAGTGCGCCGGCCTTCTCCATCAGCCCTCGTAGCGACGCAGCTCGTCGTCGAGCCGCCGCTCTAACGAAGGATCGAGCGGGGGCCCAACGGGCGCAGGCTCGCGCGCACGAGCCCACCGCCGGGCGCCGATACCGACCGCCACGGCAGCGGCCACGATGCCGGCGACGGGGAGCCACCACGCAACTAGCCCAAAACCCTCGCGTGGCGGCGCCGCGAGGATCGCATCCCCGTACTCGGCGACGAGCCTGTCCTTGATCTGGGTCTTCGTGTCGCCTGCGGCAATACGAGCCGCGATCACGCGCTTGATCTGCTGTGCTGCGGGCGAGCTGGACTGGTCTAGCGTCGTCTCGCACACGGGACACATGACCTCTCCTTCGAGCTCAGTGAGCGACGGGTTCCGCTCACTCGCGCGTGCGACCGGAGCGAGGAGCAGCGCGACCAGCACGAACAGGAAGAGACGGTTCACGAGGCCGCGATCTGCTGCAGGTAACGCGGTAGATCCTCTTCGACTATCAACTCACCGACGACTTTGCCGCTGCGCGCGACGAAGAAGATGCGAGGGATCGGCAGTCCACCCCACTTCGTCAACACACTCCCGCTCCCGTCGTGCACGCTCGGGTACGTGATGCCGTGCTTGCTCTGCCACCGGCGCGCGTCGCTCGAGAAGTCCTTCGTGTCGACGCCGATGAACTCAACCCGGTCGCCGAATTCCTTCCGCGCAGCCTCGAGCCGCTTCGACTGGTGGATGCACGGGACGCACCAAGACGCCCAGAAGTCGAGGACGATCGGCTTCTTCCCGCGTAGTGACGCGAGGTCGATGCGTCCGCTGCCGTCGAGCCGCGGCAGGTCGAACGCCGGCGCGGTTGGATGCTGGCCGTCCTTGAGCGCCTGCGCGACGCTCCTGTCGTTGCTGTTGGCGACGCGCCAGACGAGCAACGCGAGCAGCCCTGCGACGAGTGCGACCGCCAGCCCCTGAGCCGCGAGCCTGGCCGGCCGCGTCATCAGGATGCGACGATGAAGACCGTCGTTCCGATCTCGACGTGATTGAACAACCACTCGGCCTGCGGGATGTGCATCCGGATGCAGCCGTGGGAGACCGAGTACCCGATCGAACCGTCCGAGGGCGTGCCGTGTATGCCGACGCCCGGCGACGAGAGCCCCATCCACCGCGTGCCGAGCGGATTACCGGGACCAGGCGGAACCGGGCTCTGGCCTTGCGCCCAGGGCGAGTCCGGCGGATACCACCACGGGTTCTTCCACTTGACGATGATCGCGAAGCGGCCGAGCGGGGTCGGATACTGATGCTGGCCGGTCGCGACCAAAAAGAGGCGGCGGTAATGCATCCCGTTGTAGAGGAACAGCCTGTTCGACCTGCGCCGGATGACGATCACGGGGCCGAAGTTCGCCCGCGTCACCTTGGGGCGCACTTTTGACTGCGTCAAAATGATCCCGGTCCTCACGCCGCCGGCGACCGCGGTTGCGACCTCGCGCACCGCGTCGCGACGGTCCAGCTTGAGCCCGGTTCGCTCCTTCGAGAGCCACGGACGCAGGTGCCTGAGGAAGAGCCTGGCGTCGACGGCCGGGCGGTCGTAGCGCTTCGCGAGCGTGGCGATGAAGGCGGCCGGCGCTCCGGGCACGACGGTGACCGCGAGAGGAATCACGCTGCTCGGCTCGGCGGTCAACGCCCGCTCGATCGCCTTGTCGACCACCGGCGTGGCTCCAAGGATGTCCGGGGTGACGAGGATGCGTGTCGACCGGAGCTGGAGCTCGAGGGGCGTCTGGAACGCCTGCTGGACGGCCGTCACAGCCGCCTCGGGGGTCAGCCCGCCAACCTGCACGCCGCCGATCGTGACTCCGAGGGGAATCGCCGTCGGCTGGTCCGCCGCCGCCGGGGCGGACGCGAGCACACCGGCGACCGCAAGGGCGGCCAGGACTGAGACAAGAAGCAAGAGACGTTTCACGCCGTGAACATCGTAAAGATCCGTGGATCGTTTGTGATGATTCCATCGGCGCCGTCGCGCACCAGCCTCTCGGCCAGCCTCGGGTCGTCGACGGTCCAGACGTAGACGGCGGCGTCGTGCTGGTGGGCTGACTCGATCGCCGCCCTGGACGCGATCGAGTAGTGGAGGGTCGCCGCAACCGCCCGGGCGCGGGCCAGCAAGGCCGGGAGGCGACGAGGTAAGGAAGCGCCGATCGAGCCCAGTGCGCCGCGGACGACCGGAGCGAGTGGGCCACGCTTCGAGATCCCGAAACGATCGCGCGGCAACGTGTAGGAGCGCGGCAGCTCCGGCTCGAGCTCTGCCAGGCGTCGGAGAGACCGCGCGTCGAAGGTGCTGACCCACGAGCGGTCGAGCACGGCGTGTCTCCGCAGCGCCTCGACGGTCGCCGCCTCGATACCCACCCTCTTGAGGTCGAGCTGGAGACCGATGCCGGGCAGCCGGTCGGCGCAGAACGCCAGTGCTTCGTCGAGCGTCGGGAGGTCAGGAGCGACGCGTCTCAGCCCTTCGAGATCGCGACTGCGCACCCGGCCGCGCGCCGCGCCGTGGCTGACCTCGCGCAGATCGTTCGAGTGGGCGAGGACGAGAGTTCCGTCGGCGAGATCGAGAACGTCGAACTCGAGCATGTCGCAGCCGAGCTCCACCGCCAGCTCGAGTGCCTGCAATGTGTTCTCGGGCGCGAGCGCAGAAGCTCCGCGGTGGCCGACGCGGGCGAGCCTGCCTTCCGGGCGGCGCAGCTGGATCAAGCGGTCCGTCTGACGACGACCACCGCGCAGTCGTCGGCGAGCTCACCGCGCGCGAACGCCCGACAGTCGTCGAGCACCGCCTGGGCCAGCGCGTTCGCAGACAGGTCACGCCGTTCGAACAGAACGCGATCCAGGCGTTCGACGCCGTAGAGCTCGCCCTCGCGCCGTGCCTCGATGACTCCGTCGGTATACAGCACGACGGCGCCGCCAACGTCCAGCGTCGCGCGCACCTCCTCGTAGTGCTGGGCCGGCTCGATGCCGAGCACGAGCCCCCGCGCCTCGAGCCCGGTCACCGAACCGTCGGCGGCCATGATCCGGGGCGATGGATGTCCCGCGCCGGCCGCGGCGACCTCACCGTTGCTGCCGTCGATAAGGATGTAGACGAGAGTGATGAACTTGCCCGGTGCGATCTCGCCGACGACCACTTCGTTCGCCGACTGTAGGAAGTCGCCCGGTTCAGGATGCTCGCGTGCGAGTGAGCGAAAGACGAACTTCGCCATCGCCATGTCCGCCGCAGCTTCGATGCCGTGCCCGGTGACGTCGCCGAGCGCAACGGCAAGACGGCCGTCGCCGAGCTCCATGAAGTCGTAAACGTCGCCGCCGACCTCGACCCGAGCCGACGACTCATAAGCATCGCCGAGCTCGAGCCCCTGCAGCTCCGGAACCGAGCGCGGGAGCAGGGAGCGCTGCATCGTGTCCGAGAACTGCTTCTGCTGCTGGTAAAGGCGTGCGTTGTCGATCGCGAGCGCAGCCTGGCCTCCGATCACGGTGGCCTGGTCGATCGTCTCGGCGGTCACGGGCGAGCCGGGCTGCACCGACAGGATCGTCAGCGACGCGAGCACCTCCGCCGGCGTCGCGATCGGCACCTCGGCGCCCGTCCAGCCGCGCTCGAGGAACGGGAGGAGCGCGGTCTCCGGAGCTCCGATCGCCACCGCCGTCTCGCGGGTGATCAGAAACGGCTCACCCTCTCGAAACAGCAACTGGACTGGATGCGCGCCGAACGCCTGCGGTCTGTAGAGGATCGAGCGCGCCGCCTCCTCCAGCCGCGGCTCGCCTACCTTCATCGCCCTCGGTAGGAGCCACTCGCGGCGCTCGTCGGGCATGCGGAGGAGTGCGACGTCGACGCCGAGCACGTCCACGACAGTGCTCGCGACGGCCTCCAGCGTCGCCTCGAGCGACAGGCTCTGCGCGAACGAACGCGATATCTCGTACAGCGCCCGCACCTGCTTGGAGGCTGCGCGCTCCGCGTCGAGTGCACGCTCACGCTCCTCGCCGAGCTGCTTCGCACGTTCGTGCAGCTGCGCGTTCTGCACGGCGACGGCCAACTGCGCGGCGAGCGCAGACAGAAGTGCAGACTCGTTCTCCGTCAGCACGCGGCCTCTGGCGGGAAAGACGGCGAGGAGGCCGATCACGTCGGCCTGGGCCAGCAGCGGGACCGCGATCGCCGCTTCGATTCCCGTTTCTGCGGCCGCGTCGCCCACACTCGCCAGGCGGGGATCCGAGACAACGTCGTGGACAACGAGCATTCCCCGTGAGCGGAAGGGGCCGAGCGCGAGCTCCAGGAGCCGATTGGCGAGTCGCACATGCGGCCCGGCCAGCCCGATGCCCGCCGCGGCGTACAACCTGTCGTCCTCGCGCAGATAGACCGCGAGCCGGTCGGCTTCGAGCAGCTCTCCGACCCGCGCGACGGCCGTCTCGAGCGTGTGCGAGAGCGACAACTCGCTGATTGCCTGGCCCACGACGGCCAGGAGGGCCCGCGTCCGGTCGAGCTCGAGCGCAACCGTCTGTGCATGGAAGCTCGCGCGCAAGGCATGGGCGGCACGCACGCCGAACGTCGCAAGTGTGGCGATAGCGACCTCGCTCGGCTCGCTGTCGAACGAAAACAGAAGCTGAAGAGCGCCGAGCGAGGGCTGCCCCAATTGCAGCGTCGCGGACAACGTTGCCGGTCCGGGTAGACCGCGCACCTGTTCGACGGCAACCGCTTGGCGGCCGACCAGTGCGCGCTCTGCGGCCGCGAGGGCCGCCTGCAGAGCCGGGTCTGGGGAGACCGTGCCGACAGAGGCGACGAGCTCGAGCAGCCCCTCGGCGCTGCGACGCCACAGCAGACCGGCCAGCGCGCCTGTGGCCTCGGTTGCGAAGCGAGTGATCTCGTCGGCGGTGCGGAGCTCATCCGCGCCGGCTGCGAGCGCCTCACCCACGAGGCCCAGCGTTGCCTCCGCGTTGACCTCGCCGTCATGGGCGTGGGCTGCGAACGCCCGGATCGCGAGCGCCGCCTGCCCGGCCGCGAGGCGTGCGAGCCGCCGCTCGGCGGGGTCGAAGACGTCGCCCCGGCGCATGAGCTCGAGGCTGCCCTCCACGCGTCCGTCGACCAGAACGGGAATCAGCAGCACAGACGAAGCTCGTACTCGCTCGGCCGCGCGCCGCACACTCTCGGGCAAGCGCTCCAAATCGGCGACTTCATTTTCCGGCGCGTCCTCGAGCGGGAGACGCGAGCCTTCGAGCTCGGCGCCGACCGCGGCCGAGCTCGTCGCCACTGCGCAGGCGTTCAGGGATCGTCGCGCCTCGTCGGCCACGCGCGCCACGACGACCTCAGCGCCCGTGGCCCGTCCCGCGGCTTCGGCCACGATCTGCATGGCCTCGAAGAGGCTCCCGGCGAGACCGAGCGCCAAGGCTGCCTCGGCGAGCGCGTCAAGGCCGCCCTCGGCGAGCCCAACCCCCCGCTGTTCTGGACGCACAGCCATCCCGACCCCGCCGAAGTATGGTCGAGAGGCCAGTCATGGGCCAGGGCCGCACTAAACTCTCCGGATGGCCCAGCCAGCCCGACGGCACGTTGCGGCGCGAGCCGAAGAGTCGCCGGTCGACCCCGAGGCAATCGACCGCGCCTACCACTACCACCGCGCTCGGCGAAACGCGCGGGTTCGGCGAAAGCGCGAGAAGGCGCACGCACGGCTCCGCTTCTTTCTTACGTTCGCGGTCCTGGCCGGACTGGCCTTGTTCCTGCTCCTGACCATCTGGAACGAAGTCCAGAAGGTCTTCGGGCTCTAGCTACAACAGAGCCGAGGCTCTACTGAACGGGCTCCAGCTGGATTGCTCCCAGGAGCTGCCGCCGCACATGGGACAGACCGGTAGCGCACGGATGATCGTGACCCCATAGCCGCACTGCGAGCAGTGGAACTCGCCCTTGACCGACTGGCCGGCCGCCCAGAACTCGACGTATTCGTCGGGCGCCGTCCGCGAGGTTCCCGATCCCTCCATCATCCAGACCCCCTTAGAGTACTGCTTCAGGGCTAAATTCCTCGCCCTCTTCTCTCCGGCCACCATACCCGTGCAAACACCAGAGCCTTATCCCCCGCCTGAGCCCCAAGAGGACGACTGGATGACCCCTCAGCCCAGGCCCTCCCGCTCGTTCCAAGACCTCTCCGGCCTGGGACCGATGCTCACCTGGGTGTCCGGGCTGACCCTGGCGATCTCGGCATTCACCGACTGGTACGTCGGCTCGGGGCCGGGGCCGACCACGAGCGTGATCGGATGGCACACAGGTCCCCTGGGGAAGCTCGTGCTCGTCTGCGGGCTGGCTGTGCTGGCCCTCGTGATCCTCCGGGAGGCGGGCATCGGGTTGCCTGACACCGTTCCGGAGAGCCTGGTCATCATCGCGCTCGGGGCGCTCTCGACCATCTTCGTGCTCATCCGTCTCATCAGCGTTCCCGACGAGTTCTTCGGTTGGCGCGGACGCGGGATCGGGATCTTCATCAGCCTGATCGCATCGCTGCTCGTGATCGCTGCCGGCTTGTTACGAGCCGGCGAAGAGCTCTAGCTTCGCTCCGAGCGAAAGCTGCGCTTTCGCTCGGGATTAGTGACGCCGCTTTCGCGGGGAACGCCCACGGGCAGAGCCCGTGGGCTCTTATTGGTGGGTCGGTCGGCGCTTGCTGTCAACCGTGTGGGCACGGGCGCTAAAGCGTCCGCGCCCACATCAGTACGCCTCCGGCTAAGCCGCTGCGCGCCGCTTAGCCTCCGGCCTTTAAGGGGACGCAGGACGAAGGTCTTAAAACTCCCAACCCGCCCTCAATCTCACAGGCCGGAGGTTAGAGCAGGCGCAGCCGCGCTAACCGCAGGCCGAACTCAAGGGGATGGCGACGCTTCAGCGCCGCCGTCCCCGCGGTTGACACCAACCGCCGGCGACAACCCAAATGAGAGTGAAGCGGCGTACCTCACTTCGCGCGAAAGCGCAGCTTTCGCGCGACTAGGCCGGAACGATCTGCTTCGTCTGTTCGATCAGCGCGCGCAGGTCGAACGGCTTGCCCACGAAGCCCTGCGCACCGCGCTGGGCCGCTTCACTCCCTGCATCGAGCTGGCCGCTGAACATGACGACCGGGATCGAGCCGACACCGTGCCGCTCCTGCACGCGTCGCAACATCTCCCAGCCGTCGACCTGCGGCATCATCACGTCGAGCAGGATCAGATC
>JALYST010000021.1 GCA_030854665.1 Actinomycetota bacterium | reverse complement strand
TGTCGGTGACGTTCTTCAGCACCGAGACCGTGCCGCGCATCCCGACCCGATAGTTGGTGGCAGGGGTCGTGATGACCTCGTAGATGAGCTCCTCGCCTTCGATCGGATCGACCAGGGTCACCTCGCGTCCGGTGATCGCCCCCAAGCGCTGCAGGTTCCAGGTCGAGAGCGCCGCGGTGAAGAGGAAGTTGTTCATCCAGACGGCGCGGCGTTTCCCCGCGCTGTCCTCGTCGCCGGCCCGAAACAGGAGCTCGGCCCGGCGGTTCTGGAGCAGGATGTCGTTGTTCGAGTCGGTCACGAGCACCGCGTCGCCGACGCCGTTCACCATCCACCAGAGCCATTCCTTCTCGATCGCGAACGCTTCGCTCGTCTCGCGCAGAAGGTCGACGTCGCGCTGCCGGCTGAGCGCCTCCCCTGCCTGCCGGGCGAAGGGGACCAACGCGGCGACGTCGGATTGGGTGACGCCGGAGGCGCGAGAGAGGAGGACGACCCCGGCCCATTCGCCGCGTGCCTCCCACCCCGGGGCCGCCGTGCCCTGGCCGGCCTCGCTTGCGGGAGCACGTTCTGCCGTGCTCCGGAGCGGCGCGGCGACGATCGCCCCGAGCTTCGCCCGGCCGAGGGTCTCGCGCGTGCCGACGGAGATGCGTACGTCGCTCGTCGCATCGGGGATCTTCTGCGGGACGCCGCCGCGCAGCGCCGCGAGGATCGGGTCGTCGACCTGCGTGAGCGGGATCAATATCTCGCGAGCCGTGGCGTCAGGGACTCCGATGCCGAAGCTTCCGGCCAGGGCGGCCTGGTCGTCGTCGTACAGGAGGACGACGGCCCGCTCGAATCCGAGAGTCCGCATGAGATCGTCGAGCAGCGGCTCGAGCATCTCGCGCGGATCGCGGCGTGGCGGCACCGGACGACGCGGCCGGTCAAGGACATCAGCCATACGGGGTCACCCCGTCCGTTAGGCGCGCTCCGACGACCGCGATCGGGTGGTCGTTTCCGCCGACCCGCCCCCTGCCCCGAGCCCGCCTGCGCGCTGCGCGGGCATCAGGCCCAGCGCATCGGCGTATCGGAGGTAAGTGTCGATTGAGGCCACGACGACTCGTGCCTCGACGGTCACAAGGTCGATGCCTACGAGCGAGATCCGGACCCAGGCGTCGATGACGATGCCTTTGTCGAGGATCCGGTCGAGGACATCGATGAGGCTTGAACCGCCTGGTGCACGTTCAACTGGCATGTATTACCTCCCTGGCTTACGTGTTCGCTCGAGCTCGCGCTCGAGTTCGGCGATGCGCTTTTCCAACCGGCCTATCGCCGTCTGATCGTCGCCGCCGCCTCCGGTGAGCGAGCGGTCGTACTTCCACCAGTTCAACCCGATCTGCTCTGCCTTGTCGATCGAGCAGACCAGCAAACGGATGCGGATGGTCAGCAGCTCGACGTTCGCGAGAGAGACCGAGATGTCCCCGGCCACGACGAGTCCTTTGTCGAGAACGCGATCGAGAAGATCGGCGAGCGTCGTCGTCTCGCGCGGGACGGCGACTCCCCTTCCCTGCATGCTCATAGGAGCCTCCCCAGCGGGCCAAGTCCGAGATTCAGCTCGGACGGATCGAGCCCAAACACTCGCGCCATCTCGTGGACCTTCTGTTCGAGCCGCATGAGCGCAAGGCCCATGCGCTCCACCTCTTCGTCGGTCAACGTGCCTCCTTCCATTCGCCGCACGGCTTGCCGTTCGAGCAGCTGCCGCAGGAACTCAACGAGCGCGAGCACGAGGTTGGCGAGCCCATGTTCCACGCCTTCGGGGTCGACATCGACGCGCTCGGGCAGAATGCCACGAAGTCGCTCCACCTCGCGGCGGAGACCGTCGAGTTCGGCGTCGATGTTCAATCTGTCCTCGCGAACGTGTAAGGCGGCCAAGGCCCGTTGACGACTGGTGTCACGTCGGCGAACCGGGCGGCGATCTGCACGAGCTCATCCTTTCGCTCGCCCGACCGTTCGGTTGGCACCAGGACGGCCAGCGATACAGCCACGTCGTCGCTGGTGCAGGTCTCGTGCCAGACAAGTGGACGCTCGATCGCAAGCTCGGTGATGACTCGTTCGACCAGCGACTCGGCACGTGCGCGCCGGGCTTCGCGGGCGGCGAACTCGGCGCGGCGCCCCTCCA
>JALYST010000013.1 GCA_030854665.1 Actinomycetota bacterium | reverse complement strand
ACCTCGACGATCTTCGCCTTGCCGTGAAACGTGTCGGTGACGATTCCCGCCTGCGAGCCTGTGAGCGAGACAGCCTCGTGCCCGAGATCGCGGATGGCCATTGCGCACAGCGCGTTCGAGATGCGCTCGCCGACGGAGACGAGCATGTCGTACTCGCGGGGGTGTGACTGCGCCGAGACTTCCTGCGCAAGTCGGATCAGGTCATCCGTCGTGTCACCCATTGCCGACAGGACGCCGACGACGCGCTGACCGGCCTCGCGCGCTGCGACCAGCCGGCGGGCGACGTCCTTGATCTTCTGCGTGTCGCCGACAGACGTGCCGCCGAACTTCATCACGAGGGTGTTTCCAGGCGCAGCGGCAGCGTCGCCTTCGACTGTCGGAACGGCTTCGTAGCCGACGGTCGTCATTCCATCTCCCGGCGGCCCGTCAGCGCACGCCCGAGCGTGACCTCGTCCGCGTACTCGAGGTCGCCGCCAACCGGCAGCCCGCTCGCGAGTCGCGTCACGCGTGCCCGTCCACGCAAGCGGTCTGCGAGGTAGGCCGCCGTCGCCTCGCCGGTCATGTTCGGGTTGGTCGCCAGCACGACCTCGATCACGCCGTTTCGCTCGACGCGTCCCAGCAGCTCGTCGATGCGGAGGTGCTCCGGCTCCACGCCGTCGAGTGGCGAGAGCGCGCCGCCGAGCACGTGGTAAAGACCGCGAAACTCGCTCGTCTTTTCCACGGAGATGAGGTCGACCGGTTGCTCGACGACGCAGATGAGAGTGTGGTCGCGGCGAGCGTCACGGCAGATCGAGCACCGCTCCTCCTCGGTCAAGTTGCCGCACTCGTCACAGAAGCGAACTCGCTCCTTGACCTCCTTGATCGCGGCCGACAAGGCAAGCGCCTCCTCGGTGGGCCGCTGCAGCAGATGAAAGGCGAGCCTGTGGGCCGTGCGCGATCCCACGCCGGGAAGGCGCGAGAGCTGGGCCACCAGATTTTCCACAGCCGGGCTGAGCACTGTCCTATTGTGCCGACATGCTCCGGATTGCCGAGGTTGCGCTCTTCACAGACGACGTTCGGGCGCTGGCTGCGTTCTACGAGCAGCTCCTGGGCCAGGCGCCGGAGTCGAGCTCGGATTCCCATGCCAGCTTCGACCTCGGCGGAACGATCCTCTTCATACACCTCGCCGGGGGCGAGGGCCCCGAAGGAGCGCCGAACAGCGACCACGTCGCGTTCGCGCTCGACCAAGATGCAGCAGCAGACCGGGCGCGTTCTGCCGGCGTGGACGTTGTCGGGCCGAAGGACTTCTACTGGGGCCGGTCGGCCTATCTACGTGATCCGGACGGCCGGGCGGTGGAGCTTCAGGCCGAAAGCTGACCGAGCCGTTCGGCTAGGCGCGGATTTTCTGCAAGCAGCTGCTCGATCTCGGGTCGCGCGATCGCCAGGCAGCGGACGTCCGTCACAGCTCTCACTCGCGCGGTGCGTTCGATGTCGTCACCGAGTAGAGCACGCTCGCCGAAAATGTCCCCAGGCCCGAGCCCTTTCGTTCCTTCAGGTGCTTCGACGATCGCCTCGCCCTCTTCCAGCACGAACATCCCGGAGCCCGGCCTGCCCCGTTCGATCAGCGCCTGGCCAGCCGGCGCGTCGAACTCCGACGTCGCGGCGGCAAGGCGTTCGAGTTGAGCGTCGTCGAGGTCCGCGAAGAGGGGAAGCGCGCTGAGGCGATCGCGCACTACTCGCCGAGCCCCGGCAGGCCCAATCCGCCGAGCGCACCGCCGGCGAGGCCACCGAGCTTGGACTCCATCAGGCTCTGTGCGGACCGGATCGCTTCGTTGACTGCGGCGAGGATCATGTCCTCGAGCATCTCGCCGTCGTTCGGATCGATCGCTTTCGGGTCGATCTTGATCTGCTTGATTTCCCCGGCGCCGTTCGCGACGACCGTGACCATCCCGCCGCCAGCCGTCGCCTCGACCGTCTCGTTCGCGAGCTCCGCCTGGGCCTTCTGCATCTGCTCCTGCATCTGGCTCATCTGTTGAAACAGCTGGTTCATGTCCATGCCCATCGTTAGTCCTCTCGTTCGTGAGCGTCCAGGGTCTCTTTTACGAGCTCGAGGATCCGCTCCTCACCCGCAGGCTCTTCGTCTTCGACCGCCGCGAGTCGCGCTTCACCCTCGGCAAACGCGACTCCGAGGTGGCGTCCGGTCACTTCGTAGAGCGCGTCGGCGAGCAGCGTGGCGTTCTTCGGCTCCTCTGCCAGTTGCCGATGGAAGGAAGCGCTCGCGGGGAACTCGACCGTAAGGGTGTCTCCCGCGAGCTCCGCGGGGTGCGCCTCGCGCAGGACGGACGCGGCCGGAATCGACCGTTCCTCGACGGCCGGCACGATCGTCCGCTGCCAGGCTTCCTGAAGCTGCTCGAGCTCGAGCGACGGCGGCGCGCTCATCGCCACCGCCTCGACGGGTGCCTGCTCGGGACGTGCTTCGGGCTCTGACCGTAAGACAGGCGCGGTTGGGACATGACCGCGAGTTTCCAACTGCTCGAGGCGATAGGAAAGGGATTCGCGCGACAGGTCGGCGCCCGGCCGTGTCACCTTCACGAGCGCTAGCTCGAGCGGCAGGCGCGGGTCGCCGCCCTGACGCATGTCCTCGACTGCGACGGCGAGCAGGTCAACCAGGCGGACGACAGCTGCCTCGCCGAGCTGGTTCGCCTGCGCGCGCAGCCGCTCGCGGGTCTCTTCGGTGACGGGGAGCGTGTCCGGCACCTCGCCCATGTGCTGTACCAGCATGAGGTGGCGCAGGTGCTCGAGCAGGTCGACGACGAGCCGCCCGAGGTCCTGTCCCTGTTCCGACAGTTCCTCGACGAACGTCAGCGCCCCGGCGGTGTCGCGGTCGACCACGAGGTCGCAAAGCCGGAACAGCGCTTCCTCCTCGACCGCTCCCAGCAGTTGCAGCACGGCCTGCACGGTGATCTCGTTCTCGGTTGCCGATGCGAGCTGGTCGAGTGTCGAGACCGCGTCGCGGAACGAGCCACGCGCGCCGCGTGCAACGAGTGCCAGCGCCTGGTCGGGAACCTGAATCCCTTCGCCGTCAGCCACGCGGCGCAGCAAGCGCACCAGCTCCGCGAGGCGAGGCCGCGCGAAAGCGAACGTCTGGCAGCGCGAGCGCACAGTCGGCAGCACTTTGGAGAGATCCGTGGTGCAGAAGACGAAGACGAGGTGAGGCGGCGGCTCCTCGATCAGCTTCAGCAGGGCATTCCAGGCGGCGTCGGTGAGCTGGTGCGCCTCGTCGAGGATGTAGACCTTGTAGCGGCCCTCCGCGGGCTGAAGCACGACGCGTTCCCGGATCTCGCGAATGTCGTCGATCCCGCGCTGCGAGGCGGCGTCCATCTCGATCACGTCCAACGAGGTGCCGCTGGCGATCGTAACGCACGGGTTGCAGACCTTGTCCGGCGTCGGTGTTGGCCCCTGGACGCAGTTCAAGCCCTTGGCGAGGATTCGCGCCAGCGACGTCTTCCCGGTGCCGCGCGGGCCGGCGAAGAGATACGCCTGGCGCAGCTGCCCGGAGGTGATCGCGTTCTTCAGCGTCCGGACGATTGCTTCCTGGCCGACGACCTCGTCGAAGTCCTGAGGGCGGTACTTCCGGTAGAGCGCGGCCACGGGCCGATACTAGAGGCTGGGCTAGATCGACCCCGCAAACGTGTCGCAAACGGCCGGGCGGCCTTGCTCGTAACCCTTGGAGAACCACCGGCGGCGCTGCTCGGACGAGCCGTGTGTCCAGGTCTCCGGGTTCACCTGCCCCTGCGTGCTTTGCTGGATCCGGTCGTCGCCGATCGCAGCCGCGGCGTCCAGGCCGTGATTGATGTCGGCTTGGGTGAGCTCCTCGACGGTCCGCGTCTCTACTGCATGAGCCGCCCAGACACCCGCATAGCAATCGGCCTGCAGCTCGCTTCGCACCGAAAGACTCTCCGGCCCCTGGCGGTCGCCGGCAGTCTTGTCGAGCACCCCGAGCTGGTCCTGGACGTGATGTCCGTATTCGTGCGCGATCACGTAGGCCTGCACGAATGTCGCGCTGCCCACACCGAAGCGAGACTGCAGCTCGTCGAAGAAACCGAGATCGATGTAAACGAGCTTGTCGCGCGGGCAGTAGAACGGGCCCACTTGCGAGTCCGCGGTCCCGCACTCGGTGTTCACTTGGCCGTTGAAGAAAACCGTGTCGGCGAATTGGTACTGCCTGTTGCTTCGTTGAAAAACGCCGTCCCAGAACTCCTGGACGCTGTTAACGACGGCGACGATGCGGCAGTCCTGGCGCTCGTTTGCATCCTGTCCCGTCTTGCAGGCCGTGTCGACCTCGGCCGGGGTGTCTCCCTGGCCGACCTGCTGATTGTCGAGCGGTGCGAGTTGACCAAGGCCCCCACCGTTCGAGAGCAACGAGATCAGGACGTAGATGACGAGCCCGACGAGGCCGAGCCCGCCGCCCCCGACGGCGAGCCCGCCAGGGCCCATGCCGCGGCCCCGGGCGTCCGTGACCTGGCCCGGATCGAGCGGAGCGTTACGCCGGAACCGCACT
>JALYST010000003.1 GCA_030854665.1 Actinomycetota bacterium | reverse complement strand
CCGAAGATCCTGATGCTCGACGAGCCCGCATCCGGTCTCTCCCGAGGTGAACGCACGCTGCTGACCGATCTCCTGCTTGCGCTCGACCCCGAGATCACGCTGGTGCTCATCGAGCACGACATGGACGTGGCTTTGCGGGTCGCCGAGCGCGTCACCATGATGCACGAGGGCCGCGTGATCGTCGAAGGAACACCCGACGAGATCCGGGCGAACGAGCTCGTCCACAGCCTCTATCTCGGCACTGGCTTTCGCAATGAGTGAGCCCCTCCTCGCGGTCGAGGACGTCCACGCGTTCTACGGCCCGTCGCATGTGCTACAGGGCGTGTCTTTCACGATCGGCAGCGAGCCGGTTTCGATCGTCGGTCGCAACGGCATGGGGAAGACGACGCTGTGTGCTGCGATCATGGGGATGACGCCGCCCCGCGTCTCCGGCTCGATTCGGGTCCACGGCTCGGAGCTCGTGGGCAAGCCGTCGTACAAGATCGCCAGGCTCGGGGTGGGCTACGTGCCGCAGGGGCGGCGGCTGTTCCCCTCCTTGACGGTGGATGAGCACCTGCGCATGATCGAGGGACGTCATAACGGCGCCCGGAGGTGGACTCCAGAGGGCGTCTACGAGCTCTTCCCTCGCCTTGCCGAGCGAAAGCGGAACGGCGGCGCGGAGCTCTCGGGCGGGGAGCAGCAAATGCTCGCGATCGGTCGCGCACTGCTGACGAACCCCGAGCTGTTGATCATGGACGAGCCATCCGAAGGACTTGCCCCGGCGATCATCGAGTCCCTGATCGAGACGTTCAAGAAGCTCGGGCAGGAGGGCCTGAGCATGCTCCTGATCGAACAGAATCTCGCCGTCGCGACGTCGCTCGCTGAGCGCCAGCTGATCATGATCGCCGGCGAGATCGCAGCCGAGACGACGGCGGGCGAGCTGGCGGGAAGCCCCGAGCTCCAGCGCCGGTATCTCGGCGTCGAGCCCGTCGAGCACGAATAGGACCCCCCAACGTCCCGCGTCCGCCCCGTTCTCGTAGTTCTGCTCCTGCTGCTCGCCGTCGCAGGCTGCGGCTCGTCTGCGCCGCCGCGAGTCGACCTCCTCTTTGCCTCAAGCCGTGACGGCGACTATGCGATCTATGGCGTCGGCGCCTCGGGCGGTCGCGAAGTCCGGCTGACGAAGGGGCGTGGCGATCCGGCGACTCCCGAGGGCCTGTTCTTCGCCGTCGAGCCGGCCTGGTCTCCGAACGGGAAGCTGATCGCGTTTGCAAGCAGACGCGACGGCCCTTCCCACATCTACGTCATGCGCGCCGACGGCACTGACGTTCGCCAAGTCACGCGCGGGAAATCGGATGACGACGGCCCGGCCTGGTCGCCTGACCAACGTCAACTCGCGTTTTCGCGTGGCCGACAGCTGTTCACCGTGGGTCCTGCCGGCGGCTCTGTGCACAGCCTTACCCGCGGCCTCGGCGGCGAGGCTGCCAATCCGGCGTGGTCACCGGACGGGAAGCTGATCGCGTACGACTACCGCAGGCCCGGCTTCAACTCCCGCGAGATCTGGGTTGCCGGCGTCGACGGCAGCCAGCCGCGGCTCGTCACGAGGCTCCCGGCTGTCAGCACGCTGCCGTCCTGGTCTCCCGACGGGCACCGCATCGCCTTCCAGAGCAACCTCCACGGAGGGCACTTCGAGATCTACTCGATCGGGCGTGACGGCCGCGGCCTGCGGCGTGAGACGAAGTCTGGGATCGACACCATCGATCCCGCCTGGTCCCCGAACGGCAAGGAAATCGCCTTCTCGCGCGACGGCGCGATCTGGACGGTCGACCGTGCACGCCGCGTGCGCAAGATCACGTCGGGAGGAAATGACTCCACACCCGCGTGGCGGCCGGTTTTGCCGCATTAGACTCGGTTCGTCATGGGCGAAACTCGCGCGTTCCTCGCGTCGATCGGACTTCCGCCCGGCGACCTGCACGAGCTTCCGGATTCGCAGCTGCGGTTCCCGGATGGTGCGCAGTACCGCATCGAGATCCCGAGCGTCGAAGGACCCGCCTGCCTCGAGGCCGTCCTGGAGGAGGCGGCGCGATTCGATGTCACCGTGCACCGGGTCTCCCAGGGAAGCGGCGTGTTTCTTCAGACGGACGACGAGCTGGACTCGATGGCACGCATGGCAGCGGACGCGCGGGTCGAGATCAGCCTCTTCGCCCGCCCGAACGCCGCGTGGGACACGTCCGCGATGGCGCGCTCGCCTGCCGGCGGAGTCGTGGCGCCGACCTCGCGCGGCCAGGAACAGGTCGTGCAGGGCATCGAAGACGCGAAGCGCGCTGCCGCCCATGGGATTCGCAGCGTGCTGATCGCCGACCTCGGCCTGCTCTCCGTCTTCGGAGCGATGCGCGCGGCAGGTGAGCTTCCACACGACATGCAGGCGAAGATCTCCGTGATGCTGCCAGCCGCGAACCCCGCGGCCGCACGCGTGCTCGCCGAGCTGGGTGCAAGCACGCTCAACCTGCCCACTGACCTGACGCTGGCCCAGATCGCCGCGATTCGTGCTGCCGTCGACGTGCCGCTCGATCTCTACGTCGAGGCGCCGGACAACATCGGCGGCTTCGTGCGACTGCACGAGATCCCCGAGCTCATCCGGATCGCCGCGCCGGTGTACGTGAAGTTCGGTCTTCGGAATGCGCCCGATGTCTATCCGGCGGGGACCCACGTCGAAGCGACGACGGTGGCCCTGTCACGAGAGCGCGTCCGGCGCGCGCGACTCGGTCTCGAGCTGCTCGCCCGCTCCGGCTACGAGCCGACGATGTCCGAGGTCGGCGCCGCCGGTCTTGCCGTTCCGGTGTTGGCGGCGGCCTGATGGCGCGACCGGTCACGCTCTTCACGGGCCAGTGGGCCGATCTCCCGGTCGAGGAGCTCGCTGCGAAGGCAGGCAAGTGGGGCTTCGACGGCCTCGAGCTCGCGTGCTGGGGCGACCATTTCGAAGTCGACAAGGCGCTCGCCGATCCGGGCTATGTCGATTCGCGGCGTGACGTGCTCAAAAGAAACGGGTTGCAGGCCTACGCGATTGGTGCACACCTCGTCGGCCAATGTGTCTGCGATCCAATCGATCGGCGGCATCAGGCGATTCTGCCCCCCGACGTGTGGGGCGACGGCGAGCCCGAAGGCGTGCGCAGGCGTGCAGCGGAGCGGATGAAGGACACGGCCCGCGCGGCCACGCTGCTCGGTGTCGACCAGGTCAACGGCTTCAGCGGCTCGAGCGTCTGGCACATGCTGTACTCGTTCCCGCCGAACGACTTCGCCGAGATCGAGCGGGGCTATCAGGACTTCGCCGAGCGTTGGGGGCCGATCATGGACGTTTTCGCAGCCGAGGGCGTCCGGTTCGGGCTGGAGGTTCATCCGACCGAGATCGCGTACGACTTCGTCACGACGCGCAAGACCCTGGCCGCGATTGACCGCTGTCCCGAGTTCGGCATCAACTTCGACCCGAGCCACTTTGCGCACCAGTTCCTCGATTCCGCGGCGTTCGTCGAGGAATTCGCCGACCGGATCTACCACGTGCACGTCAAGGACTCGCGCAAGACGCTGGACGGACGCAAGAGCATCCTCGGGAGCCATCTCAACTTCGGCGAGGCGGCGCGCGGCTGGGACTTCGTCTCGCCCGGTCACGGCGACGTGGACTTCGAGGCTCTCTTCCGGGCGCTGAACCGGATCGGTTATGCCGGCCCACTCTCGATCGAGTGGGAGGACTCGGGCATGGACCGCGACTGGGGCGCGCCGGACGCGTTCGCGTTCGTCCGCCGTACGGACTTCGCCCCGTCGGCGATCGCTTTCGACGCCGCGATGCAGCGCTCCGGCCAATGAGCGCGGCCTAGACTCGAACCGTGTCGCAGCCGGCAAATGCGCCGCCGCTGGAA
>JALYST010000260.1 GCA_030854665.1 Actinomycetota bacterium | reverse complement strand
TCAAGGAGCAGGGCGGCCTCGTCTATCTCCCACATCCCTTCGACCGCATGCACTCGATTCCCGACCCGGCGACGCTCCAGCGTCACCTCGCGGACATCGACATCTTCGAGGTCTACAACGCACGTCTCCTCTTCGAGGGCTACAACGACGAGGCGCTGCGCTTCGCGCGCAAGTACAACTTGACGATGGGGGCGGGCTCGGACGCGCACGTGCTCCAGGGAGTCGGCACCGGCGCGGTCCGGATGCGGGCGTTCGAGGGCCCGGAGGAGTTCCTGGTCAGCCTCCGCTCGGCGCAGGTCCTGCGGCGCCCCAGGTCGCTCGTCTACCTCCAGTCCCTCAAGTGGATGGCCCAGGCCAAGGAACGGGTTCGGTAGTCCCGAAACTGGTCTGAGTAGTGCCAGCGACCGACGAGATCTACGAGAAGTACCTCCAGAAGGCGATCGTCGAGATCAACGACCTGGCCCACGAGGTGGCCCAGGCCGGCGGCGGCACGCGCGTGCCGGTCGTGGGATCCGGCCATCCGCTCGCAGACGTGATGCTGCTCAAATCCAAGCCGCAGCCGGCCGAGGTGCAGGAGGGCGTCGCCTTCTACGGCCGCGCGGGCCAGGCGATCCTGAAGTCGCTCCAGCGGCTCCACGTCGATCCGATGTCCGTGTACGGAACGAACTGCCTCAAGTTCGCGGACGGCGACGAGGGCGAGTCGCGGCCGTTCCTCACCCGCGAACTGCACATCGTGCAGCCGAAGCTGATCGTTGCGATGGGAGAGGGCGTCGTAGAGTTTCTCAACGCGATCGAGTTCCCGCTGGCCGATACCGTGGAGTACAAGCCGGGCGAGCTCCAGCGATTCACCGCAACGGTTCAGGTATTGGTTGTTCCCGACATCGACGCGTCGCTCGACGAAGCTCCGGCCAAGACTCAGTTTTGGAACGCTTTCAAGCCACTCGGCCAATGGTGGGCCGAGCTGCCGCCCTATTAGTTCTCGGGACGGCGCTCGCCCTCTACTACGCATTCCACGACAGGCTGTGGAACGCATCGACGTGGTGGGACATCGCGTTCATCTCGCTCGTCCTGATTCCGGCCTGCTTCGCACTCGTGTGGCTCGTGCTGCCCTTGCGTACCGCGCCGGGGCTACTCGCGGCGGGGCTCGCGTTCGGCGCGCTCGCGTTTCTGTTTCACGTCGCCGGCTGGAACACGCCTGAGAATTTCTGCAAGCTCTTCGGCGTCACCGCGGTCGGTTTCTGGTTCCTGCGGTACTTCGAGACGTTGAGTTGGATCGTGCTCGTCGCGCTGATCATTCCCTGGGTCGATGCCTACTCGGTGTGGCGCGGGCCGACGAAGGTGATCGTCAACGAGCATCGCGAGGTATTCACGAACTTCTCGTTCGCGTTCGCGATCCCGGGCAAAACGTCGGCGGCGAACCTCGGCCTGCCCGATCTCCTGTTCTTCGCGCTCTTCTTAGCGGCCTCGACCCGCTGGGAGTTGCGACCGAGGCTGACCTGGCTGCTGCTGACGCTGTCCTTCGGCGCCACGCTTGCGCTCGCGGTCTGGGGCGAGGTCGGCGGCCTCCCCGCGTTGCCGCTGCTCGCGCTGGGATTCCTGCTCGCAAACGGCGACCTGATCTGGACGCGGCTCAGGCGGGAGCGGGCAGAACGCTTCGAGGAAACCGGAACACGTTCTTCTGGTCGTAGCGAGCCTTAGTTGTCCGCAACCGAGGCAGGTTCGTCGCGTAGTACGCGATGTTCGGATGAACCAGCTCGGGATCGATGTAGTTCTGGTACGCCTGGCCTGACACGTACGGCGTCATCGCCGCGCGGAACCCACGCAGCCAGTCGGCGTCGGCCGCGGAAGAGCTTCCGGCCACGTACTGGATCGAAAAGCGCTGGTCACGGTGCACGAATGCCGTTGCGTCTTTCGGAACGCGGTTGATCGCGCCGCCGTACGCGTCCATGAGGATGCTGCCGCCGCCGAGCACGGGATCGTTCTGGCGCTGCTCTACCTTTTGGATCATGACCTGGATTCCCGCGGCTGGAAGCGCTGTCGCGACGTAGTCCGACTTGGCCAAGAAATCGGAACGACCGATCTCCGCGCTCGGCACTCCGATGTGACAACGGGCGACGTCGGAGCAGTTGGCCCAGTCGAGGGCCGCATTGATGAAGGAGCGCGTGCGAATCGTCATCGTTTGCGGAGTGGCCGCGTTCACCAGCGGTTGCAACAGAGACTGCAGCGCGACCTCACTCCCGAAGTACTGGCCGTTCGACGCGACGATCGGGCCGCCCGGCCCATCGGTCGCGATCAGGTCGCACATCGAGAACAGCTCGTCGGGAGCGTTCGGAGCCCACGCCTGCCAGGCGGCGACTACAGCTGCTGCATCGCTCCAGTTCCAGGTCGCGCGATAGGTGACGACGTCGCCGGCCGGATGCGTGTTGAAGACGAAGCGCGTCACGATGCCGAACTGACCAGCGCCGCCGCCACGGCACGCCCAGTAGAGGTCGGGGTGCTGTGTCTGACTCGCGAGCAGCGCCTGGCCGGCGGCTGTCACGATCGTGAGGCTGCGGACGTTGTCGCAGGTCAGTCCGTATTTGCGGCCGGAGAATCCGTGTCCTCCGCCTAGCGTGAGACCGGCGATGCCGACGCTCGGACAGGAGCCTGCGGGGATCATCACACCCTGCTCGAAGAGCGCCTGGTTTACGTCGATCAGCCTCGCTCCCGCGCCGATAGTCGCCGTACCTGCCGCGTGGTTCACGGTCACGGCATTCATTCGCGTGACGTCGACAACGACGCCTTCGCACGTCGAGTAGCCCGCGTAGCTGTGACCGCCCGAACGGGCGACGATGCGGATCGAGTGCCGCCTCGACCACCGCACTGCGCGCCAGACGTCTTGTGCGGTCTCGCAAAACACGATCGCGCCGGGACGGACGCCGTCGTACTGAGGTCTGTAGAGACGGCGTGCCGAGTCGTAGGCGGTGTCGGCCGGCGTGACGACCGTTCCCCGGACGAGTTGCGCAAGCTCGACGAGCCGTGGGTCGACGGACGACCGCTTGCCGATCGTGATCCACCCTGGGAGCGCGACAAGCGCCCCGGCACCGACCGCGAACCGTCCCCCGCGGACGAGCAACTCGCGCCGGTCGAATCGTTGGGTCATTCCAGCTCGAGCAGGGCCACCGCCTCGACGTGCGGTGTGTGCGGAAACATGTCGACCGGCTTCACGCGCTTGAGCCCATAGCCGTACTCCGTGCGCAGGCGCTTGACGTCGCCCGCCAGGGTGGTGGGATTGCAGCTCACGTAGACGATGCGGGGCGCGCCGATTTCGCCGAGGCGTTTCAGCGCCTTTCCCGCGAGGCCCGCGCGCGGCGGGTCGACGACGACCACATCCGGATCGCCTGCGCGCTCGTGCAGTTCCTGGAGCACCTGGCCGACGTTGCCGGCGAAGTACGCCGCGTTGCCGATCCCGTTCAGGTCCGCGTTCTCGATCGCGCACGCGATCGACTCCTCCGAGACATCGATCCCCCACACCGTGAGCGCGTCGCGTGCAAGCAAGAGCCCGATCGTGCCGATCCCGCAATACAGGTCGTATACCGTCTGGTCGCCGGTCAAGCCTGCGAACTCCCGCGCAGTCTCGTAGAGCTTCTCCGCCATGAGCGTGTTCGTCTGCAGGAACGCATTCGGGCGAACGCGGAAACGCATACCGCACAGCTGCTCCTCGATCGCGTCCTCTCCCCACAGCAGCTTGGTGGGGAGGTTCGTCGTCACCTCGGCCTTCCCTTCGTTCACAGACCAGTGGATCGAACGCACCTCCGGGAATTGCCGCAGCGTGTCGACAAATCCACCCGTATCGAACTTCTCATCCGGGCTCGTGACGAGCTGGACGAGCACCTTGCCCGTGTTGCGACCCTCGCGCACGACGAGATGCCGCAGGTAGCCCGTGTGCTCGGCCTGGTCGTACGCAACGAGCTTGTCGCCGCAAGCCCACTCCCGAACTGCATTGCGGATCCCGTTGCCGAGATCGGTCGTCAGCCAGCAGTAATCGATCTGCAGCACCTCGTCCCAGCGACCGGCCTTGT
This sequence comes from Actinomycetota bacterium, assembly GCA_030854665.1. GTDB lineage: Bacteria > Actinomycetota > Thermoleophilia > Gaiellales > Gaiellaceae > 3-1-20CM-4-69-9. The sequence goes on along the minus strand of JALYST010000260.1, from coordinate 9,797 downwards.
GCAAGCCGAGCGTCGGCCCGTCTTCGAACTGCGCAAACGAGTACTCGAGCTTATTGCGGTAGTGAAAGATCTCCTCGGCCGGCAGGATCTCCTCGAGTGGCGGCTCCGCGAACCCACCGATGCGTCGCAGGGCGTCTCCGACCTGAGCATGCTTCGCCTCGACCTGCGCCTCGTACGCGAGGTCTTGGAACCGGCAGCCGCCGCAAGCTGGGTAGTGCTTGCACGGAGCTTCGACGCGCAGCGGGCTGGGATCGACAACCTCCGTGACAAGCGCCTCGGCGTGACGTCGCTGCACTTTCGTCACGCGCGCCCGAACGGTGTCGCCCGGAAGCCCGCGCCGCACGAAGACAACGAACCCGTTCAGGCGCGCGACACCGTTGCCGCCGTACGCGAGGCGGTCGATGGTGAGCTCGAGCTCCTGATCCTTCGTAACTGGGGCAGCCACGAAGCCCAGGGTATGTGCTGGCTTCTCAGCGCGTACGATCGTCCCCGTGAAGCCGGAGATCGCCGCCCGCGCGTGGGTCGACGCCTGGGACCGCGCGTGGCGCGCAAAGGACGAGACCGAACTCGCGCCGGTCTACGGCGACGACGTTGTCTACCGCTCGCATCCGGACCGCGACCCGCAACCACCGCTCGACTATGCGCGCGCTGCTTTCGCGGACGAAGGCGACGATCTCGAGCTCTGGTGGGGCGAGCCGCTCGTCGCGGGCAACCGCGCCGCGGTCGAATGGTGGGCGGCGCTGACGGAAAGCGGCGAGCTCGTCACGCTCGCCGGCACGTCCTGGCTCACGTTCGGCGACGACGGCCGTGTCGTCGAGCAGCACGACTACTGGACGATTACGCCGGCACGTGCAGCTCCGTGGGAAGGCTGGGGAACTTCTAGCTCAGCGGCGTGACGTAGACCTTCCGCTCGCGCGGCCCGTCGAACTCGCAGAAGAAGATTCCCTGCCATTTGCCGAGCGCGAGCTTGCCGCCGTCAAGCGGAATGAGAATCTGCGGGCTCATCAAGGACGCACGGATGTGCGACGGTGCATTCGGTCCGTCCGGATCCTCGACGTGCTTCCAGTCCCAGCCGTCGTCCACCACCTTCTCCAGCGCCGCTTCGAGGTCCTGAGCGACAGCGGGATCCGCGCCTTCGTTGATGGTGACGCCCGCTGTGGTGTGCGGGACGTAGACGAGTGCCGCGGCCGCGCCGTTGAGCGGACCGAGCGCTTCCTGCACCTGCTGGGTGATGTCGACGAGCTGGGTCCGGCGCTCGGTCTTGAGACTGATCTCTTGCACGGCTTGCGTATCCTACGAGACGATGCCTCCCGCCCCGCCCTCTGACCGGGAGCTGGACGCCTACCGTGACCAGGCGGACCGGTTCATCGCCGAGCTCGACGAGGAGTTCTACCTCCATTACGCCGGTCTGAAGGAAACCTTCGACCTGGCGCCGATCTACGAGCGCCACAAGAACCTGACCGAGCTCGACCAGGTCAAGTCCATCGGCCTGGCTGTGAACGGCGGCGCACGAGTCCGCGAGCTTTGGCGGTTCGCGTGCGAAGGGTATTTCGGAGAACTGACCCGGGAACATGCCGAGAAGCTCGCCGAGCTCGAGTCGGAGCTCGCCGTATCGGTCGGCGGCGAGGAGATTCCGTATCGCATGGTCCGCCCAGCCCTTGCCAACGAGCCGGACCGCGACAAGCGCCGCGAGCTCGACGCGCGGGCGAACGACCTCCTCGACGAGCACATGAACCCGCTCCACCTCGATGCCGCCCGGACGGTGCAGCGCGGCACGCGCGACCTCGAGTTCGCGAACTACCTCGAGCTTTACCGCAAGGCTCTGCCGTCGTCTGCACTCGACGACCTCGCCGTGCAGTGCCGCACGTTCCTGGACTCGACGGAGCAGCTCTATGAGAGCTGGGCGGACAAGCTCTTCCGCACGCGCGTCGGCGTCACGCTCGCGGAGGCCGAGCGCTGGGACGTGCCTCGACTCTTCCGGGCCCCCGAGTGGGACCCGATGTTCCCAGCGGACAAGATGGTGCCGGCGCTCGAAGGCACGCTCGAGGATCTGGGGATCGATCTGAGCTCGCAGGAGAACGTGACGCTCGATCTCGAGGAGCGGCCTAACAAGAGCCCGCGGGCCTTTTGCGCGCCGATCGAGGTGCCCGACCGCGTCGTGCTCGTCATTCAGCCAATCGGCGGGCCGGACGACTGGCGCGCTCTCTTCCACGAAGGAGGCCACACCGAGCACTTCGCCCACACGTCGCGCGACCTCTCGATGGAGGAAAAGCGGCTCGGCGACAACGCGGTCACCGAAGGCTGGGCGATGCTCCTGCAGCACCTGACGGACGAGCCCGAGTGGCTGACGCGCCGACTCGACTTTCCCCGTCCCGGCGAGTACGCCATCGAAGGCGCGACCGGCCTCCTCTACTTCGTGCGCCGTTACGCCGCGAAGATCCTGTACGAGATCGAGTTCCACGCCGCAGAGGATGTGACGACGATGCGCGGCCGCTACGCAGAACTGCTGACCGACGCACTGAAGATCGAAGTCACGCCCGCGAACTACCTCGCGGACATCGACTCCGGTTTCTACGTGTCCTCCTACCTCCGCTCGTGGGCGTTCGAGGCGCAGCTGCGCGCGTTCCTGAAGGAGAAGTTCGGCTCGAAGTGGTTCGCGACCCGCGAGGCCGGCTCGCTGCTGCGCGAGCTCTGGGGCGAGGGCCAGAAGATGCGGGCCGAGGAGATGCTGAAGGACGTCACCGGCTCCACCCTGGAGCTGGAGGCGGTCGCCGAAAGGGTCAAAGAGGTTCTTCGCTGAGCGAAAGCTGCGCTTTCGCTCAGAATTGGGTACGGCGCTTCGCGCTGAACGTGCGCGGGCAAAGCCCGCACACTCCTGCCGCGTCTGCGGTTCCCGCTTGTCCTCAACCGTGTGGGCACGGGCGCTCACGCGGCCGCGCCCACCGCAGTACGCCTACGGCTAAGCCCGGCTCCGCCTGGTCTTAGCCTCCGGCCTTGAGGAGAAAGAAGGACGGGAGATCTAAAGCTCGCAACCTGCCCTGATGGAGTGCGCGGGCTCCGCCGCGCACATTCCGCCGCGAAGCGGCCGAACCCAAAATCCCTGCGAAAACGCAGCTTTCGCAGGGAATCCGGTCGAGTGCATAAGCTTTATGCATGGCCCGAACTCGAGTCTTGGTCGCAGGCGCGGCGGGCCGCGACTTCCACAACTTCAACCTCGTCTACCGAGACAGTCCGGCCCACGAGGTGGTCGCGTTCACCGCGACGCAGATCCCCAACATCGACGGCCGCCGCTACCCCGCCGAGCTGGCGGGATCCCTGTATCCGGAAGGAATTCCGATCCTGCCCGAATCCGCGCTCGAGCAACTCGTCCACGAGCACGAGATTGACGAGGTCGTGTTCGCCTACTCGGACGTCACGCACGAGCACGTCATGCACATCGGGTCGCGCTCGCTCGCGGCCGGTGCGTCCTTCGAGCTGATCGCGCCACGGCGGACGATGCTCGCCTCGTCGAAGCCGACCGTGGCGATCTGCGCAGTCCGTACGGGCTCAGGCAAGAGCCAGACGACCCGGCGGGTGGCGGAGCTGCTCCGCGACGCCGGCAAGCGGGTGGCCGTGCTGCGTCATCCGATGCCGTACGGCGACCTGGCGAAGCAGGCCGTGCAGCGCTTCGCGCGCTACGAGGATCTGGAGGCGGCCGACGCGACGATCGAGGAGCGCGAAGAGTACGAGCCGCATCTCGCCGAGGGCAACCTCGTCTTTGCAGGCGTCGATTACGAGCGCATCTTGCGTGCGGCGGAGCAGGAAGCGGACGTCATCCTCTGGGACGGCGGCAACAACGACACGCCGTTCATCAAGCCCGACCTGCATATCGTCGTCGTCGATCCGCACCGTCCCGGACACGAGCTTCGCTACCACCCGGGCGAGACGAATCTCCGCATGGCGGACGTCTGCGTGGTCAACAAAATGGACAGCGCAACGCAGGAGGGCATCGACGCCGTCCTGAGCTCGATCCACGAAAGCAACGCAGGCGCGCGCATCGTCCTGGCCGCGTCGCCGTTCCACATCGAAGGTGACGCCGAGGAGATCAGAGGGAAGCGCGTGCTCGCCGTCGAGGACGGCCCAACCCTGACGCACGGCGAGATGACCTACGGGGCCGCTGTCCTCGCCGCGAAGCAGTACGGCGCCGCAGAACTCGTCGATCCACGCTCGGCAGCCGTGGGCTCCATCGCCGAGACGTTCGAGCAGTATCCAAGCGTCGGCACGCTGCTGCCGGCGATGGGGTACGGACGCGAGCAGATGGAAGACCTCCGCAAGACGATCGAGGGCTGCGACGCCGACCTCGTCCTCATCGGCACGCCGATCGATCTGCGCAAGCTGATCGACCTGGACAAGCCGGCGATGCGAGTGACGTACAAACTCCAGGAGATCGGCGAGCCAACGCTGAAGGACGTGCTCGCCGAGAAGGGACTGCTGGAAACAGCACTCGTGTGAGTACGGTCGTCGCCCTTGGCGGCAACGCGCTAGTACGACCCGGCGAGCGCGGCACGGCTGCCGAGCAGCTCGCGAACCTCCGCCGTGCGGTCACCGCGCTGAGGCCCCTGCTCGCGGATTCGGAGGGTCTTGCAATCACGCACGGAAACGGCCCGCAGGTCGGCAACGAGCTGTTGCGACAGGAGCGCGCAGCGGCGGAGGCTCCGCCTCTGCCGCTGTGGCTCGCTGTTGCGCAGACCCAGGCGGAGATCGGCGCGCTCATTGCCGCCGAACTGCGACCGGCCCTGCCCGAGCGCGCCGTCGCGTGCGTGCTAACACACGTCCGGGTGGCGCCCGACGATCCGGCGTTCGACCGGCCGACGAAGCCGATCGGCCCGTTCTATTCGGCCGAACAAGCGGAGGTGCTCGAACGCGAGCGCGGCTGGGCGCTCGTGTCGGATGCAAACCGCGGTCATCGCCGCGTCGTGCCTTCCCCCGAGCCGCTCGAGATCGTGGAGCTCGACGCGATCCGTCGGCTCGTCAGCGCTGGCACGGTCACGATCGCCTGCGGGGGCGGCGGCATCCCGGTCGCACACCGCGAGGGTCGACTCTCGGGACTGGACGCGGTGATCGACAAGGATCGGGCCTCGGCGCTGCTCGCGCGCGAGCTCGAGGCCGAGCGCTTGATCATCCTCACCGAAGTGCCCGCGGTCTATCGCGACTTCGGGGAGCAGGGTCAGGAAGAGATCCGCGACCTCTCCCGCACTGACGCCGAGGCGTTGCTTCCACAACTGTCGGAAGGCTCCATGCGCCCGAAAATCGAATCAGCGCTCGCCTTCGCCGGCGAGACGCTGATCACGAGCTTCGACGCGCTCGAGGATGCGCTCGCGGGCGGCGCGGGCACGCGGATCCGCCCGTAGGATCGACAGGAATGGTCGCCGTCGCGGACAGCCTCAAGGGCCGGTCTTTCACCCGCGTCGCGGACTGGAGCCGCGACGAGCTGCTGGAGATACTCGACCTGGCCGACGAGCTGAAACGCCTCCAGCAGGCGCGCGCGGAGCACCATCTCCTCTCCGGCCGAACACTCGGGATGATCTTCCAGAAGCCCTCGACTCGAACCCGTGTTTCGTTCGAGGTCGGGATCTACCAGCTCGGCGGGACCGGGCTCTACCTCTCCGCCGGTGACCTCCAGCTCGGGCGCGGCGAGACGATCAAAGACACGGCCGTCGTCCTTTCACGCTACCTCGACGCGATCATGATCCGGACGTTCGCCCAGGCCGATGTCGAGGAGCTCGCGGCCAACGCATCGATTCCCGTCATCAACGGCCTGACAGACAGCGCTCATCCCTGTCAGGCACTCGCCGACGTCATGACCATCCGCGAGCGCTTCGGCCGCCTCGAGGGATTGAAGGTCGTCTACCTCGGCGACGGCAACAACGTCTGCGCGTCGTTGATGGTCGCGTGCGCCAAGCTGGGAATGGAATTCGTCGCCGCGACGCCACCCGCTTACCGGGTCGACGAGGAGGCGGTGCGCATCGCCCGGGACGCTGGTGGAACGGTCGAGCTCAGCGATGATCCGCGCGCCGCCGTCGAAGGCGCCGACGTGCTCTACACCGACGTGTGGACCTCGATGGGCCAGGAAGAGGAGCGCGAGCAGCGGTTGCACGACCTCGCTGGCTTCGGCATCGACTCAGAACTGGTCAAGCGGGCCGGCGACGGCGCGATCGTCCTGCACTGCCTCCCCGCCCACTATGGCGAGGAGATCGAGGAGGACGTGCTCTACGGGCCGCGGTCAGCGGTGTGGGACCAGGCCGAGAACCGCTTGCATGCCCAGAAGGCGCTTATGGCTCTCGTGATTCGGTAAGACTCCCGCCGCATGCTGCCGCTGAAGGACAACGTTCCGACCCGAACCTTTCCGGTAGTCACGATCGGAATCATCATGGTGAACGTGATCGTCTGGATCTGGGAGTTCACCGGCACGTCCGTCGAGACCGACGTCATCCATTACGGCTACTACCCGTGCAAGATCGAAGGCCCGTGCCTCGGACCTGGCTTGCAGGCAGAGATCCCCTGGTACGAGAACACCTTCACCTCCATGTTCATGCACGGAGGCTGGGAGCACATCATCTTCAACATGCTCTTTCTGTGGATCTTCGGCAACAACGTCGAGGACGCGCTGGGGAAGGTGCGCTTCTTCCTCTGGTACCTCGCGGGCGGACTCGCCGCCACAGCCGCGCAGACCTTCGTGACGCTGAACTGGGGCTCGGATCAGGACGCGAGCATCCCGAATATCGGCGCAAGCGGGGCGATCGCAGCGGTGCTCGGGGCCTATTTCGTGTTGCTGCCGAACGCGCGCGTCTTGACCGCGATCTTCTTCATCCTGATCTTCTTCCAGGAACTGCCGGCGGTCTTCTTCCTCGGGTTCTGGTTCCTGTTCCAGCTCTGGCAGGGCGGCTTCTCGGTCGTACAGCCGGAGGCGGGCGGCGGCGTGGCGTTCTTTGCCCACATCGGCGGCTTCGTGTTCGGGGCCCTGACCGTACGTCTCGTGGCGGTCCGCCGCCCGCTGATGCCGAAGTACTAGTAGTGCCGGGCTTCGAGGAGCACGTCCGGCGGGCCCTCGACGAGCTCCCGCCCGACCTCGCGCGACGCCTCGAGAACGTGGCAGTGGTCGTGGAGGACGAGCATCCTGGTGAGCCGGACCTCTTCGGGCTCTTCGAGGAGGCGCCCTACCTGCCGGCCAAGGTCACGATCTACAGGCGGCCCCTCGAGGAGGAGTTCGGGCACGACCCCAACGAGCTGGAGCACGAGATCCGGACCACCGTCCTCCACGAGCTTGCCCACTACTTCGGGATCGACGAGGACCGGCTCGAGCAGCTCGGCTACCGGTGAGCTCGGTGCTGAACGCCGTCGCGATCGGAGCCGCCGTCTTGGGCGTCGGAGTGCTGGTTTTTTTCTTCCTCGGGCCCCGGGAATGAGGTTCGCCTAAGACACGTTTTTAAGGACATGACCCTGAATGAAATCCACCAAGACATCGAGCAGACCAGCGAGCGGCGCACCGAGCTGTGGCACATCCTTTCTCAGGGGCATGACCCAGCCGCGGCCGCCGAGCTCAAGAGTCTGAGCGCGCGGCTAGACCACCTGTGGGACGAGGAGCGAACGCTGAAGGCGGAACTCCGCTTCGGCGATCGCAGCCACATCGTCGCCCGGGCCCGGGTCGAAGAGCGCCTCGAGCGCGCGGCCTAAGCAAACTCCCTCCTGCCCACCCGCGCGGAATGGTCGGCCCCGGACGAGGGATTCTCTCCTCTCCCCCCGGGGCCGACACTTTTCGCGAGGACTGTGGCTGTCACTGCGGACCGAACAGAAGACCAAGGAGCCGTGATGCCGGGTTCGCACGCAGAAGAGATCGTCGGGGACTACTTCGATTCGGACGACTGGGCCGAGCGCCTGCTGGATGACGGCGAGGCCGAGCCGGATCTCGATCTCCCGCCGCTCCCCCCGCCTCGTCCTGAAGCAGCCTGAATAGCGGATTCGAATCCGGTTTCCGCTACGCGGAAGCCATGATGATTCGAATCCGGTTTCGTATCGATCAGGGCTGTGCCAGCCGGCGCGGGCAAAGCCCGCACCGGCGCGAAGCTCGGACCCAGTTGAACCTGGCGGACCTGTAGGCGAGAGTCCGTCGATGTTCATCCAACTCCTGGCAAACGGGCTCGTCACGGGGTCGGTGATTGCGCTGGCGGCCGCGGGCGTCTCGATCGTGTACGGGATCCTCCGGCTCGTGAACTTCGCCTACGGCGACTACATGACGTTCGGCGCGTTCATCGCCATCTACTTCAACGTGACTCGGGAGTTGCCGATCGTTACCGCTGCAATTCTGGCGATGCTTGCCACCGCACTCCTTTCCATCGCCCTCGAGTTCGCGCTCTGGAAGCCACTGCGCGCGCGCAATGCCGGTTTCATGAGTCTCTTCCTCGTCTCGATCGGTCTCGCGCTCGTTCTCAGGCACGTGATCTACCTGGTTGCTGGACCGCAGCCTCGTACCTACACCGTCGACCCGTACAAGGTCTATGTCATTGGGAGCGCCAGGCTCTCCGGAGCGCAGGGGATCGCGATCGTCATCGCAGGGATCGGGATCCTCGTGTTGGGCATCTTGATCGCGAAGACTGGCGTTGGGCGGATGATGCGTGCCCTCGCCGACGACCTCCCGCTCGCCGCCGTCTCGGGCGTACGCACGGGTCGGGTGATCCTCGCGGCGTGGATCGTGTCCGGTCTGCTCGCCGGGCTCGCGGGAGTCCTTGCCGGTCTCGTGCAGACGTCCTTCAACCCGCAGCTCGGTTTTACGTTGCTGCTGCCGATCTTCGCCGCGGTCGTTCTCGGCGGCATCGGGAGCGTCTACGGCGCGTTGGTCGGCGGGCTCGCGCTCGGGCTTGCCATGGAGCTCTCCACCTGGCCGGAGCTCGGCGGCGGTGTCAACCCAACCTACAAGCCGGTCGTCGCGTTCGCCGCGCTCATCGCCGTGCTGCTGCTGCGCCCGCAGGGCTTGTTCGGAAAGGCACGCGTCGTTTGAGCACGATCGCCAGTTTCGGTTTCTGGTCTTTCGTCGGCATCGTCGCAGGCATCTACACGCTGTTCGCGCTGGGCGTCCAGGTGCAGTTCGGCTATGCGGGTCTCCTCAACTTCGGGCAGGTCGCGTTCATGGGCATCGGGGCCTACACGATGGCCATCCTCGTTGTGAAGGAGGACCTGAACATGTGGCTGGCCGCAGGCTGCGGGGTTGTTCTCGCGATGCTCGCCGCACTGCTACTCGGTCTTCCGACGCTCCGCCTGCGAGCGGACTACTTCGCTATCACCACAATCGCCTTCAGCGAGATCCTTCGTTACGTCGCGACGAACGAGGACCGTCTCACCGGCGGCTCACAAGGAACTATCAACCTCGCCGGCATCGGAAAAGCATCCCAGTACGACGGCGCCTGGCAGAGTTTCCTTGGCAAGGTGGAGCGCAACCTCCACATCAGCGGCGACGCGGCCATGCTGATCCTGGTCTGGACGGTTGCCCTGCTGGCGGTCGCGGTGGTCTCCCTGATGATGCGCACCCCATGGGGACGGGTGCTGAAGTCGATCCGCGAAGATGAGGACGCGGCAGCCTCGCTCGGGAAGAACGTCTTCTTGTACAAGCTCCAGGCACTCGCCATCGGTGCCGCGCTTGGAGCTGTCGCCTGCGTCTTCTATGCGTGGCAGTTCAGCTTCTTCATTCCGTACGACTTTGCGCCGCTGATCACCTTCTTCGCCTTGATGATCGTCATCCTGGGCGGGCTCGGGCGTTCCTGGAC
>JALYST010000258.1 GCA_030854665.1 Actinomycetota bacterium | reverse complement strand
GGCTCCGCCCGCGCACATTCCCCGCGAAGCGGCGTCCCCATCGCCTACGCGAAAGCGAAGCTTTCGCGTAGGAAGCGGAACGCTAAAGAAGCGGAGAGACGTCGCAGCCGCGCTCTGCTAGTGCCGGCTTTGCTCTTGCCAGGACGTCGTGTGCGAAGTTCGCAAGACCGTAGGCCCGGTAGATGTACTTGCCGGGATCTTTGTGCTGCTTGTCGGCCCGGATCGCGCGCCCGTAGTTCTGGAACATCGCGCGCAGGATCGCTCGCGTCTTCGACAGCGAAGGATCGCTCGGATTCGTGTTGACGAGGCTTGTGACCGCGGAGTCCGTCTGCATGATCACGTCGTCGGCCTTCGCATCGCCCGAGAGGTAGTCCTGCGAGAGCGTGCCGAGCGCGGCCATGTTCAGCTGGGCGGCGCCCAGGAACTGTCGGTCGGTTGCCGAGCAAGTGTGGCTAACAGCAGCGTTGCTGTTCCCACCCATGAGCAGGACCGAAGAACTCACAGCGACGAGCGCCACAGCGAGTCCCGCAGCCGCAGTGATGCGGGGCTTCACGCTCCCTTCTTCGACGCCGCAGTGGGTGGCGCTTCATCACCCATTCGGGTGCGTGGGTGATGCCTTGTGACATACGAGGCGAACTGCTGGGCCGCCCAGCGGAGCACCCACAAACCGAAAGCGAGCCGCAGGAAGCGAATCAAAAGATCAGCGACCGGTATGAGCCGCGGCGCTGCATTCCGATCGCCTCGTAGACGCGGATCGCAGGCGCGTTCTCGGGGCGGACGAAGAGGCAGACGGTCGGCACGCGTTCGAGCAGCAGCCGGCAGAGGTCGCGCATCCCGCGCTGCGCGTAACCCTTGTTACGGGCGGGCGTATCGACCCAGACCTGCTGAATCTGGATCGCGCCCGGCGTCCATGCCGACGCTTCCGCCTTGAAGAGGATCGTTCCCCGTTCGACCCAGAGCCACGACCGCCCTTCTTCGATCTGCGAGCGCGTGCGCCAGCGGAAGCCTTCTGGATCGCGCGCCATCGGGTCGATCCCGATCTCCTCCTCGTGCGCGGCCGCGCACGCGGGCAGGAGCAACGGGAAGTCCTTGTCGGTCGCCGGGCGGAGGCCCGAGTCGCCGGGAGGCGGCGGCTCGGAGATCGCGTACACCGGTTGGCCGGGCCGGTCGTTGCGCGGCTTCGGCATCAGCCCGGCAAGGTCGTCCCACAGCTCGTCGACCGCCTGCTCGTCGCCGATGATCATCCGGGCCCGGCCCCGGGAGGCGGCCTGCGCGAAGCGGCCGCAATCCGCGCCGGAGGGAACGACGTTCGCGCCGACGTGACAGAGAGCGGTCAAGCGCCCGTTGTCGGCGAAGGCGCTGAACCGGCCCAGCCGTCGCCGGGCGACGTCTTCGAGGAAGACGCGCTCCACTGGGTCCTCGCCGCAGAACTCGAGGATCTGCTCGAGCCGGGGCTCGATCGCACCTTTCACTGTCCCAATAGTCGCACGGGTTAGGGTTGCGCCCTCATGCCGATCCACATTCGAGCCGAGCCGGGGGAGTACGCCGAGGCGTGCCTGCTGCCCGGCGATCCGCTCCGGGCGAAGTACATCGCAGAGACCTACTTCGACAACCCGATCGAAAAGAACTCCGAACGCGGTCTACTCGGTTACACCGGTACCTACGAGGGCAAGCCGGTCTCGGTGCAGGGCACGGGCATGGGCTGCCCGGGCGCGACGATCGTCTTCGAGGAGCTGATCCAGCTCGGCGTCAAGAAGCTGCTGCGCGTCGGTACGTGCGGAGGGCTCCAGGCCCATCACGCGCTCGGCGACCTGATCGTCGCGCTGTCTGCGGTCGCCGACGACCGCACAGCCGATCACCTCGTCGGGCACGAGCCGCACTGCCCGACCGCGAGCTGGGAGCTCATCCACGGAGCGGTGCACGCGGCCAAGGAGATGGGCCAGTCGATGCACGTCGGGCCCATCGTCTCGAGCGACGTCTTCTACAACCCCGACGAGAACCAGTACGAGCGCTGGTCGAAGCGTGGCGTGCTCGCGGTCGAGATGGAGGCCTCGGCGCTCTTCACCGTTGGTGCGCTTCGCGGCGTCCAGTCGGGGTGTCTCCTGACCGTGAGCGACATCATCGTCGAGGGCGAGTTCAAGCGCGTCACCGACGAGGAACTGCGCGCGGCTGTCGACCGGATGACGCGCGTTGCGCTCGCGACGGTCACGGCCGACGAGAAGCACTGACACGCTACGCGTCCAAGTTACGCCGAAGCGACGTGAAGGCTGATCGGGGCGCTCCGGCCCGCGGGAGCCGCAAGTGATCGTGTGACGAAACTACGAACAGTCTTTCTGATCAACCCGGCGTCGGCGAACGGCTCGACGGGCCGGCGCTGGCCGGAGATCGCCCGGCGCGCTGCGGCCGCTGGGCTCAGTGGGGATGCACTTTTCTCTCGGGCGGCCGGCGAACTGACCGACCTGGCGCGCCGCGCCGCAGACGAAGGAGCCGAGCTGCTCGTCGTCGTTGGCGGCGACGGATCTGTGCATGAGGTCGTGAACGGCATCGCAGGACGTGATGGGGTGGAGATCGCGATGATCCCCCGCGGAACCGGCTGGGATTTCGCCCGCTCGCTCGGCCTGCCGCGGAAGATCGACCGCGCGATCGAGGTCGCGCGCTCGGGCAAGACGCGCACGATCGACCTCGGCCGCGCGACCTACAAGCTCTGGGCGGGCGGCGAAGGAGAATCCTTCTTCGCGAATGTCGGGAGCGCCGGGATGAGCGGCGCGATCGCGCAGCGGGCCAACGACACCTCCAAGGCATTCGGCGGGAAGGCCTCGTACATCTGGGCGACGTTCGCCGTGTTCGCACGCTGGTCGAACAACGAGATCGAGGTCTCGGTGGACGGCGAGACGCGCCGCGCTCCGATGCACGACGTCATCGTTGCCAACGGCCCGTACCTCGGCGGCGGTATGAAGATCGCTCCCGATGCCGAGCCGGACGACGGCGTCTTCGACGTGCTGCTGATCGGTGACATCTCGAAGCGGGATCTGGTGCTGACGATGCCGAAGATCTTCCGCGGCACGCATCTTCCCCACCCCAAAGCCGAGCTACTGCGCGGCGCGCAGGTGAGCGTAGACGCACCGGAGCCGCTGCCGATCGAGCTCGACGGCGAACAGCCCGGGACGACGCCCGCGCGCTTCGAAGTCGTCCCGCAGGCGCTGCGGGTTCGCGTACCGGGCTAGCTGCTGCTGCTGCTGCTGCGCTTGCGCGCGGCGGTGGAGCGCTTGGCCGAGGAGGTCTTGCGCGAGCTCGACGATCCCTTGCCCTCGAGTGAGTCGAGCCGCTTCTCGATCGTGCCGAGCCGCTTCTCGAGCTTCTCGAGCCCACGCACGCTCCGCTGCAGCTCGTCGACGCGCTTCGGCAACGACCCGAGCGCGGCGAGCACCTTGTC
>JALYST010000254.1 GCA_030854665.1 Actinomycetota bacterium | reverse complement strand
ACGAAGTCCACAACGCGGCGCGCGATCGCCATCGGGAGACTCCGCTCCTGCGCGGTCACGACCTCACCCCCGTCGGCATCGGTCACCTTCCACGTCGATCGGAGCAGCGACTTCCCGAAGACGTGCTCGAGAACGCCGATCGGCGACCCCTCCGGCTCGCTCACGTCGTAGCGGGCTCCACCCATGTCGAACATCGAGCGCGCCTTGATCCGGAAGAGCTCCTGCGACTCCTGCTCGTCCGCGAAGAAGCGAATGTCCTCCTTGATCGCCATCCGCTTCTGCCGCACGAAAGCGACCGGCCCTCCGGCAGGCGTCTCCCCGGCCGCTAGAGGGGTTACCCGGTAGAGATTGAGCATCGGCCGTACGAGCTGGTCGATGAGGAACCGGTCGTGAGCGAAGCGCTCGTCCTGCACAGGGGCGATGGTAACCCCAGTCGTTAGAGTGCGACGGCCATGGCGATAGCCCGGGAAGCCGAGCCGGTTGGCTCTCTGAAAGAGGTCCGCGAGGCGGGCCTCCTCCGCGAGGATCTCCTCGGCGTCTACAAGAACATGGTCATGAGCCGCGGGATCGAAGAGCGCGGCCACATCCTCTATCGCCAGGGCAAGATCCCCGGCTCGTTCTACACCGGTCGCGGGAACGAAGGCGCCGCGGTGGGCGTGGCCACCGCGATGGGCCCCGACGACGTCGGCACGCCCCTGCACCGGGACATGGGAGTCCACGTCGTGCGCGGCGTCGAGCCGTGGCGGATCTTCGCGCAGTTCATGGGCCGCGCGGACGGCCCGACGAAGGGCAGGGACGGCAACGTCCACATGGCGGATTCCAAGCTCGGCTTGATCGCGATGGTCAGTCATCTGCCCGCGATGCTTCCGGTCGCAGTCGGCTGCGCGCTCGCCTTCCGCATTCGCGAGGAGAAGCGCGTGGCGGTGGGCTGGTTCGGCGAAGGCGCCTCCGCGCGGGGGGACACCCATGAGGCGATGACCCTGGCCGGCGTGCGCAAGCTCCCGATGGTCTTCATCTGCGACAACAACCAATGGGCGTATTCGACGCCCACGCACCTCGAGTTCGCAACGCAGCACGTTGCCGACCGCGCAGAGGCGTACGGCTTCGAGGGAATCGTCGTCGACGGCACCGACGTGCTCGCCGTCTACCGCGAAGCGAAGCGCGCGATCGAGAAGGCGCGCGCGGGCGGCGGGCCCACTTTGATCGAGTGCGTGACCCTCCGGATGGAAGGCCACGCCGTGCACGACGACGCCTTCTACGTCCCGAAGGAGTTGTTCGAGAAGTGGGCCGAGAACGACCCGATCGAACGCTTCCGCACGTGGCTGCGCACGAACGCGGACATGTCCGATGAGGAGGAGGACGAAATCACCGGCGGGGTCAAGAAGACGTTGAACGACGCCCTCAAGCGCGCCGAGGAATCGTCGCTGCCGGATCCGGCGACGCTGCTGGAAGGCGTCTACGCGACGCCGGAAGATCTCGACACGCCCCACCACAAGTAGTGGCTCACTAATGGCCGAGCTCACGTACCTGCAAGCGATCTCCGACGGGCTGCGCACCGAGATGCGGCGCGACAAGCGCGTCTTCGTGATCGGCGAGGACGTCGGTGTCTACGGCGGCGCCTTCAAGGTCACACTCGGCTTCCAGGAGGAGTTCGGGCACTGGCGCGTCCTGGACGCGCCGTTGGCCGAGACGGCGATCGTCGGCGCCTGCACGGGCGCTGCGATCATGGGCATGCGCCCGGTTGCGGAGATGCAGTTCGCGGACTTCATCTCGTGTGCCTGGGACCATCTCGTCACCGTGGCTGCGAAGCAGCGCTACCGCGCTGGGACGCCCGTGCCGATCACAGTGCGTTTGCCTTCGGGCGGCGGCTTCTCCGGCGGCCCCTTCCACTCCCAGAATCCCGAGTCGTCGTTTGCGCACATCCCGGGGCTCAAGTGCGTCTGCCCCGCGACTCCGGAGGATGCAAAAGGACTGCTGATCAGTGCGATCGAGGATCCGAACCCGGTCCTCTACTTCGAGCACAAGCACCTCTACCGCCGCATCAAGGGCGAGGTGCCCGAAGAGCGTTACACAGTGCCGCTCGGCAAAGCGCGCACACATCGCGAAGGCGACGACATTTCGGTGATCACGTGGGGCGCGATGGTGTACACCGCCGAGGAGGCAGCGACGCAGCTCGAATCGGACGGCGTTTCGGTCGAGATCATCGATCTGCGCACCGTCATGCCCTGGGACAAGGCCGCAGTGCTCGAGTCGGCGCGGAAGACGTCAAAGGTGCTCGTGCTCCATGAGGATACGCGCACGGGCGGCTTCGGTGCCGAGATCGCCGCCACGGTGGCGGAGGAGGCGTTCGAGGATCTCGACGCGCCGGTCAAGCGGATTGCCGCGCCCGACACTCCCGTCCCGTTCTCGCCGCCGCTCGAGAAGGCATTCATTCCGCAAGTGGAAGACGTCACCGCAGGCCTGCGCGAGTTGGCGGAGTACTAGGAGAGAGAGATGGCAACCACCGAGGCAATCGACGTCGTCATGCCACAGATGGGCGTGTCGGTCTCCGAGGGCACTGTTACCAAATGGCTGAAGCAGGAGGGTGAGCAGGTCGAAGCGGACGAGTCCCTGCTCGAGATCTCGACCGACAAGGTCGACACCGAGGTGCCGAGCCCCGCTTCCGGGACGCTGACGCAGATCCTCGTGCAGGAGGGCGAGACGGTCGACGTCGGCACGAAGCTCGCCGTCATCGGAGGCGATGGGGCCGGTGCACCCCCGCAGGCGGACGTACCGGAGCCCGCGACGGCACAGGCCGCAGCCGAGTCGGCCGCCGTCTCCGACGCGCCGTCGGCGCCGGCGACCGCCGACACGGTCGACGAGGTGAAGCCGGCGCCCGGCGCCGCAAGCGAGACGACAGAAGAGGCGTCCTCCACGAACGGTAAGACCTTCGTCTCGCCCGTCGTTGCCAAGATCGCCTCCGAGCACGGCGTCGATCCGAGCCAGGTGCCAGGGACCGGGCGCGGCGGCCGCGTCACGAAGAAGGACATCCTCAACTTCATCGAGTCGGGCGGACAGGCTGCCCAGCCGGCGGCTCCGGCACAGCCAGAGTCCCCGAAGACGCCTGCACCTGCACCACAACAGCCTGCGGCTCCTGCTCCGCTTGCTGCGTCTCCCGCGCCGGCCCAGGTCGGCGAGAGCTTCGAGCCGATGACCGCGATGCGCAAGGGCATCGCCGAGCACATGCGCCGCTCGCTCGACACCTCCGCGCACGTCACCAGCGCGATCGAGGTCGACATGTCGAGGGTGGCGGCGATCCGCTCGAAGCTGAAGAAGGAGTACCAGCAGAGCTACGGTGTCAACCCGACGTACCTGATCTTCGTCGCGCGCGCGGCTGCCGAGACCCTACGCGAGTACCCCTGGATCAACGGCGAGATCCGCGGCGACCAGATCGTCACGCGCAGCTACGTCCACCTCGGATTTGCCGTGGAACTGCAGGACGGCAAGGGCTTGATCGTCCCGGTCGTGAAGAACGCCGAGACGCTCAACCTGCTGGGGATGGCGAAGGCCGTGACCGACATCGCGCAGCGCGCCCGCGACAAGAAGCTGCTGCCGGACGAGGTGCAGGGCGGCACGTTCACGATCACCAACCCCGGCGGCTTCGGCACCTTCCACGGTACGCCCGTGATCAGCCAGCCGCAGGCCGCCATCCTCGGAACCTACGCCGTTGTGAAGCGTCCCTGGGTCATCCAGGACGACATGGGCGAGGACGTGATCGCGATCCGCCCGATCATGAATCTCACGCTGACGTACGACCACCGCCTGGTCGACGGAGCACTGGCGGGCCGCTTCCTGCGCGACTTGCGCGAGAAGCTCGAGACCTGGGACGAGTCGGCGTACTAAGCAGCTGGTGCGGCAGCATGCCGCACAGTGAAGGCGATGAACCAGTCCTCTTTGGTCTCGTCGTCGATCGTCAGCCTCAGCTCGTAGCGCCCGTCCTCGAGCTCGAGCGGGCCGAAGGGGACGACCAGCGGCGCATCGACGGGCGTTCCCGGCCGCAGCCCGGCGGGGCGGCCGACCTCGAACTCGCCTTCGGCGCGGACGGTCTCCCCGCTTGGGATCGGAACGCTCTGGCCGTCGGCGTCGAGCAGTTCGAGCCGGAAGCTGTGCTTCGCGTTCGTCTGATCCCAGGGAATCTGGAACAGCGCGGCAACGAAGAAGCCGAACGGCCCCTGGGCGTTCATCATCGACCAGCCGCCGCCGATCACGTCGAGCTTGCCGTTCGCGACGCGTGCGAAGTCGGCGATCATCAGCGTGACCTTCATCGCGTGGAGCTTTGCAGGTCAGCGAATCCCGGTGTCGATCGAAAAGTCGACCCGGGTGTAGCGACCGCGCAGTACCCGCGCGGTCTGCGGCTTCACGACGCGGCCGATCCCGGGCTTGCCCGGGAGCCGGACTGCGTAGCGTCCGGGCGACAGAGCGAGTCGGTACCGGCCCGTCGCACTCGTCCGGACCCTCGATACCACCACGCCGTTCCGAAGGAAAACGAGCTGCACGTTCGCTGCGGGCTCGTCACACGGCTGGTCGACCATGCAGACGGGCATGATCGGACCGCGCGTGACAAGGCCGTGGAGCCCGCTGACGGCCGTCCCTGCCGCAGCGCCTGCACCGCTCGAGACGGTCACGGCTGCGACCAGGAGCGCGAGGGAGTACCTCATGACCTCATAGTAGGCGTCGCTAGGCTGCAGCCATGCCGCGTGAGGCCTACGTCCTCGATCTGGAGCTCGTCCCGTACCAGGAGGCTTGGGACCTCCAGCGATCCCTGGCAGGAGCCGTGTCGCAGGGTGCGATTCCGGACACGGTCGTCTTCCTCCAGCATCCGCCCGTCGTGACGCTCGGGCGTCGCGCCGACGCGCAGGAGGAGCTGCACGTTCCGGAAGCAGCGGAGGTGGAGGTCGTCGAGACCGATCGCGGCGGCAAATCGACATTCCACGGCCCGGGGCAGCTCGTCTGTTACCCGATCCTCGACCTGCGCCGACATGGCAAGGACGTGAACAAGTACGTCCGCGACCTCGAGGAGGCGCTCATCAAGACGCTGGCGCCGCTCGAGGTCGAGGCAACGCGAATCGACGGTCTCACCGGCATTTGGCTCGAGCGCCCGCCGCGCAAGATCGCCTCGATCGGCGTGCACATCTCGCGCTGGGTGACGACTCACGGCTACGCCCTGAACGTCGACCTGGACCCTGCTCCCTTCACCGAATGGATCACCGCTTGCGGCCTCGAGGACGCGGCCTTCACGACGATCGCGCGCGAAGTCGGCCGACCCGTGACCGTGAACGAGGTGCGGCCTCTGGCCCGGGCGGCGCTGGGTGAGGTCTTCGGCCTATCCTTCGAAGAGCTCCCGGCCGACGAAGGCCACGGTCTCTGGAGCCAGACCATCCATGGAAACCTCGCTGCCAGTCGCTGAACGGCCCCGCCGGCCGGAGTGGATGAAGGTTCGCGCACCGAGCCAGGATTCGCGCTACTACGACGTCAAGAAGCTCATTCACGGCCAGAGCCTCCACACGATCTGCGAGGAGGCGCGCTGCCCGAACATCGGCGAGTGCTGGGGCCGCGGCACGGCGACCTTCCAGATCCTCGGCGACACGTGCACTCGCGCGTGCCGCTACTGCTACGTGCACAGTGGGAGGCCGGACAGCCCTCCGGACCCCCTGGAACCCCTACGTCTCGCGAACGTCGCGTCCCAGATGGAGCTGAAGCACGTCGTCGTCACCTCTGTCGACCGGGACGACGTTCCCGACCGTGGTGCCGGCCACTACGCAGCCACGATCCGCGCGATCAAGAAGAAGCTTCCGGACGCCTCCGTGGAGGTGCTGACGCCGGACTTCCTCGACGTCGAGGAGGCGGCGCTCCAGATTGTCATCGGCGCGCGCCCGGACGTCTTCAACCACAACATCGAAACGGTCCGCCGCCTGCATGCGCGCATGCGGGGCGCGAAGGCGAACTACGACAAGGCGCTCTGGCTGCTGCAGCGTGCGAAGGAGATCGCCGACTATCCGGTCCTGACGAAGTCGGGCATCATCGTCGGCCTCGGCGAGACGAACGACGAAGTGGTGGAGACGTTGCGCGACCTGCGCAGCCACGGCGTCGACGTCGTCACGATCGGCCAGTACCTGCAGCCGAGCTCGAAGCACGTGCAGATCGACCGCTGGGTGCACCCCGACGAGTTCCGCTCGTTCCGCGAGCAGGGCGAGGCCCTCGGCTTCGGCTCGGTCTTCTCGGGGCCGCTCGTCCGCTCGTCGTATCGAGCAGACGAGCAGCGACACGCCGCGACCGCAGGCCGCGGCGCGGTCGCGTACTGACGAGCCGCTAGGCCGGGGGTTCCACCGGGAGCGTCACGTGCGGAGGCGAGATGATCGACATCGCCTCGCGGTCGGGAAGAAGCTCCCCGTTCTCGTCTTCGACCTCGGTCTCCCGGAGCTCGTCGTCTTGCTGCTGTGACTTTTCCTGTTCGGTCATGCGAGCAGCCTTCCCGCGGGCCGAATCTGGCAAACGGGCCGAAAAAGCGCGAGACCCCGGCAGAGCCGGGGCCTCGCTTGGTTCGGTTTCGTCGCCGGGTTAGGGCGTCCCGATCCTGACTTCCCTCGCCTGCGCTGCGCCGCTCGCGTTGTCGAGAGCGATCATCAGCCAGCCCAGCTGGGGTGCGGCCGCGAGTTGAGCACGGTCGACCGAGAGGTTGGCCGTCGCCGTGCCGCCCGGGGCGAGCGGGTAGGACTGCCCGTTCGAGACGGGCTGCTGGTCGACCCGGAACTTCGCCGACGAGGTCGTGTCGACGAGGTTCTCGGGAACGATCGAGAACGCGTTCACCGAGTAGGTGAACTTCGACTCCTTCGACGGGTCGATCCCGATCTCGCTCGCGAGTGTGGGCAGCAACACCGTCGAACCGTTCATCGGTGCGTCCGCGACCCACAGATCCACGAGGTTGCCGGCTGCGTCGAAGATGAAGGACGCGAACTGGCCGTTGAAGGAGCCCGAGAGAACGGCCCCGAGATCGATGCCGACGACCAAGTAGTCGGTCGTCCCGTTGTTCCCGAGGTCGACCAAGACGTCGTACTCGCTCACCGACGGATTCGAGAACCGCTGGTAGTTGTTGATCGCGAACACGATCGACTTGTC
>JALYST010000196.1 GCA_030854665.1 Actinomycetota bacterium | reverse complement strand
TGCCCGGCCATGAGAACACGGTCTCCGTGAGGACCGCGCCGGAGAGCAACGCGCCAACCTGCAGCCCGATCACGGTGATGACGGGAAGAAGCGCGTTCTTGAGCGCGTGGCGGACGATCACGGCGCGCTCACGCAAGCCCTTGGACCAGGCCGTGCGCACGTAGTCCTGGCCGAGTACCTCGAGCATCGCGGACCGGGTCTGCCGCGCGATGACCGCGAGCGGCACGGTCGCAAGGGCGACCGCGGGCAAGAGCAGATGCCGCAACGCCTCGAGCATGCCGCCGAGGTCGCCCTCCAGCAGGAAGTCGATCGTGTAGAACCCGGTCCGCAACGTCGCCGGTGCATCGCCTCTCGTCGAGGGCGGCAGCCAGTGCAAGTTCACGGCGAACGCGTAGATGAACATGAGCCCGAGCCAGAAGATCGGCATGGAGACTCCGACGAGACCGATGGTCATCGTCCCGTAGTCGAGGACCGAGCCCCGGCGGATCGCGGCGATCACGCCCAGGAGCAGGCCGACGACGATCGCGATCAGCATCGCCGAGATCGTCAGCTCCGCGGTGGCCGGGAATTTTCGGCCGAGCTGCTCAGCCACCGAGAGGCGCGAGAAGAAGCCTTCGCCGAGATCCCCGCGCAGGATCTTCGACATGTATTCGACGTACTGGACCTGAATCGGCTGGTTCAGTCCGAGACGCTCATTCACCGCGGCGACCTGCTCGGAGGTCGCGTTCTCGCGGAGGATGGCCGTTCCCGGGTCGCCCGGTATGAAGCGGAGGAACAAGAAGACGATCAGGGAGACGCCAAACAGCGTTGGGATAAGAAGAAGGAGGCGGCGCGCTACGTACCGTGCCATGCGCGCCGCCTCCTCGGACTCACGTGTCGAAGGCTACTTGCTCAAAGACACCAGAACGAACGACTCGCCACCGGTCGGGTGCGGGATGAACCCCGTCACCTTCTTGGATGCCGCGGTCGGCGGATTCGAGTGGAACATCGGGATTCGCGGAACGTCCTGCTGGACGAGCTTGGAGACCTGCTTGTAGATGTCGGCACGCTTCGCTTGGTCGGTCTCGGTCTGTCCCTTGCGGAGCAGGTCCCAGGCCGCCTTGTTCACCCACGCGCCGCCCTGGGTTGGGCCGTCTGTGCCCGCGGTCACCTTCGGTCGGAAGAACTCCCACAGGAAGTTGTCGGGGTCGCCGTTGTCGCCTGTCCAACCGAGGAGCCACAGTCCCAGCTTGTTGTCGCGGGCATCAGCTCGGTATTGCGTCCAGTCCTCGGACTTGAGGTCGGCCTTGATGCCGATCTTCGCCAGGTCGGACGCAAAGGCCTCCGCGACCTTCTTGGGGTCCGGGTAGTACGGACGTGAGACGGGCATGTACCAGAGTTCGGTCGAGAAGCCGTTTGCGAACCCGGCGTCCGCAAGAAGCTTCTTCGCTCCCGCCTCGTCGTACTTGTAGAAGTCCGTGACGGTCTCGTCGTAGCCGACCATTCCGGGCACGAGGAACTGCGAGGCGACGCGCGCCTCGCCACCGTAGATCGCCGTCACGATCGGCTGCTTATTGATCGCCATCGCGACTGCCTTCCGGACCTCGAGCTTGTCGAAGGGCTTGACCGTCTGGTTGATGCCGACGTACCCGACATTGAACGACGGGCGTGGGATCACGACGAGGTTCGGGTCCGCCTTGATCGTCGGGATGTCGCCGGGCACGAAGTCTTTGATCGCCTCGAGCGTGCCGGCCTTGAGCTCGGCGATCCGGGCGGAGTTGTCCTTGACCGCGCGGAATGTCACCTTGTCGAGGTACGGCAGCTGCACGCCCTTGTCGTCCTTGCGCCAGTAGGTCGGATTCTTTTCGAGGGTGATCGATTCCCCGACCTTCCAGGCTCCCGGCTTGAACATGAACGGGCCGGTTCCCGCGATGCCCTTGGAACCGGGGAGCATGAAGCCGTCCTTGTCGTCGGTGATCGACTTGGGGCTGAGGATCGCGGAGACGGGCATCGCCACGTTGGCGAGGAACGGTCCGTATGCGACCTTTGTCGTGAAGACGACGGTGTTGGGATCCTTGGCCTCGATCTTCGAGATCACGGAGTCGTCGTCGTATCCGCCCCAGAGGGTCGTGTAGTAGTCGAAGTTCTGATCCACCGGCTTCGTCGGCCGGTTCGGGCTCTTGGTGTTGCGAGCCCGCTCGAAGTTGAATACGACCGCTTGCGCGTTGAAGTCGGTGCCATCGTGGAACTTGACGCCCGAACGGAGCGTAAAGGTCCACTGTTTCCCGTCGCTCGACGGCTCCCACTTTGTGGCGAGCGCGGCCCCGATCTTGAAGTCCTGCGGGCCGAAGTCGACGAGCGTCTCGAACATCTGTCGCGTGACCGACAGCGTGTTGCCGTCCGAGGCGTTCCAGGGGTCCATCTGTGCCAGATCGCCCCCCTGCCCGAACCTGAAGTTGCCGCCGAGGCTGACCCCTGCGCTGCCACTCGGGGCAGGGCTCCCGCCCCCGGTCGGCTGCTGCGCGCATGCGCCGGCGATGAGCGCAAATACCAGCGCGAGAACGAAGGTGCCGCCAATGCGTCTAGTCATGCTTCCTCCTGTCGGATGTCCTAACGCGATGCCCGTTCGTCCCCCTACCGGGCGCCCGTGCGCGATGGGATCGAGGCTACCCTTCTTACCCTCGACTGCCAACCGCGGTTCGCCCAGGCGCCGAGCGCTAGGCTCGAATGGCACCTGAGGCCACCGGGCTGATGGGCAGCTGCCGCGGTGGGAGCGCTCGAGAACGTGGTTCTAGTACGGGCTACCAGCGGGGACCCTGAACACGATGTCGCCTACGTCGAGGTACTTGAGTCGCGCGACGCGCATCCTTTGGGCATCCTCGGGCGCCGGCGCCGTTGGCATGGGTGCGACGACGACCGAAGGCGAGGGCAACGACGAAGGCGCGGTCGCGCGCGGAGAGTCGATCCCGACCGAAACGATGATCGCGTATGTCATGACACCAAACGTCAGGGCGGCTTCTGCGAGCCTGGATCGTGCCAGGCGCGCGGAAACGGCCACCGCGAATCCGACCCGGTGCTCGGCCGCGGCGGCGAGGCGAGCCCGGCCGGGCGCGATGTGTGCCCGCCGCGAACGGAGCCGCGCGAAGGCGCGATCGTAGGCGCTCGCGGCCAAGGCCAAGTCACGGAGCGTGCGCGCGCAGGTCGCGCAGCCCGATACGTGCTCCTCCATCTCGAGGCTCTCGGTAACGGCAAGCGTCCCGAGCAGCATCTGCACGAGCCGGTCCTCCGCCACTGGGCAGCCCGGCCACCCGATCGCCATCGAGCGGTCCGGTCGACTCAGATCTTGCGTCGCGGGTCGAGCGCGTCGCGCAGGCCATCGCCGATGTAGTTGATCGAAAGGACGATGAGGAAGATGCACAGGCCCGGGAAGAGCACCCAGTGCGGCGCGATGTCGATGAAGTTCTGGGCGTCGTAGAGAAGGCGGCCCCAGGTCGGGACGTCGGGCGGGAACCCTAGTCCGAGGAACGACAGCGTCGACTCGAGGAGGACCGCGCCACCCACCCCGATCGTCGCCGCCACGAGAACCGGGCTGAGCACGTTCGGGAGGATGTGGCGGAAGATGATCCGACCGTCCTGCGCGCCGACGCAGCGCGCCGCCTCGACGAACTCCTTCTGCTTGAGCGAGAGGAACGAGGCGCGCACGAGCCGCGCGACGGGCATCCAGTTCAGGATGCCGATGACCGTCACGATCATGATGAAGATGCCCACGTCCGGGCCGAACCGCTGCTGGATCGGCTCGCGGAAGAGGTAAATGATCACCAGCAGTAGCGGAAGAATCGGGAGCGAGAGGAAGACGTCGGTGACGCGCATGAGCGGATTGTCCAGCCGGCCGAAGTAGCCGGCGAGCGCCCCGACGCCTGTGCCGAGGGTGATCGCGATGAACACCGCGGTGATCCCCACCGCGATCGAGACCCTCCCGCCCCAGAGCATCCGCCCGAGCAGATCGCGCCCTAGGTCGTCGGTGCCGAACGGGTGCTCAACGGAGGGGCCAAGCAATCCTTTGGAGAAGTCGATCGTTCCCATCGGCCTCTCGTACGCGAAGGGACCGATGAGCGTCGCGAGCACCAGAAACGCAAGGATGAAGAGGCCGCCCATCGCCAGCTTGTCCCGCGTGAAGGTGAACCAGGCGTCGGCCCAGAGCGATCGCGCGGGACGGGTGTACTGAGGGACGGCGACGCCGACCTGGACTTGGCTGGTGGCCGCCATCAGGAGTACCTGATCCGCGGGTCGAGAACCCCGTAGAGCAGGTCGGCCACCAGGTTGAACAGCACGACCAGGACCGCGAAGATAATTACGATCGCGGCGACCACCGGGGTATCGCCGTTCCCGATCGAGCGGACCAGAAGCTCGCCTATCCCCGGCACGTGGAAGATCTGCTCGGTGACGATTGCGCCCCCGAACACCGTAGGCACGCCGAGCGCTATGAGCGTGACCACCGGGATCAAGCTATTCCGCAGCGCATGGCCGATGACGACGGCGCGCTCCTGGAGGCCTTTCGCGCGCGCGGTGCGTACGTAATCCAGTGGTAGATGCTCCAGCATCTCGGCGCGGACGTACCGCGTCAGGACCGCGGCATCGAACAACCCGAGCACGACGATGGGCATGATCGATTGCTTGAGCTGCCCGACGAGCGATCCGAGGTCGGTCACCTTGAGGTTCGAGTCATAGAGGAACGGGAGCCAGTGGAGCTTCACGCTGAAGATGATGATCAGGATGAGGCCGGTGAAGAAGGTCGGGACCGAGAAGCCTGCGTAGGCCAGGGTTGACACGACGTGGTCGGTTACCGAGTTCCGCCGCACGGCGGAGAGCATGCCGATCGGGATGGCCACCAGGATCCCCACGATGTACGCAACACCTACGACGGCCAGCGTGTTCGGCAACCGCTGGAGGAGCAGGCCGCTCACGGACGTGTGGCTCATGAACGAAACGCCGAAGTCGCCCTGCAGCGCCGCGGTCAGCCACTTCACGTAGCGGACGGGCCATGGCTGGTTGAGACCAAGAGCCTCCCGGATGTTCTCGCGGACCGCGGGCGGTACGCGCGGGTCATTTGCGAATGACGCGAGGGGATCGATAGGCGCGAGGGCCAGGATCGCGTACATGATGAAGCTGATCACGATGAGGGTGGGAATCGCGACGAGGAGCCGGCGCACGACGTAGCGGCCCACGTTACCTCCTTGCGGTCAGCTCGGGCACAACCCTGGCGCGGTGGGTGATTGCCCACCGCGCCAGGTGCACGTTCTCGACGTCTTGGCTACTTGCTCCAGTCCGCCACGTTCCAGGTCTCGACGTCCCAGCCCGTAAGCTCGACGCCCTTCAGGCTCTTGGAGACCCCGGACGTCGCGGACGTCCGGTTGATGAGCGGGATGATCACCACGTCGGAGACCATGATGTCGTTGAGCTGTATCGCGAGCGCGTTGGCCTTGGCTATGTCGGGCTCCTTGCGGAGCTGGACGACAAGCTTGTCAAAGTCGGGGTTGCAGTACCGCTCGTAATTGTCGAAGTTCCAGTTATTGGCCTTGCCGGTCCGCTGGTCGCACGACCATTGGTTGAAGAAGCCGGCGATGTCCGGCGCACCGGCGCCGTTCGCGAACTCATTGACATCGGCGTAGAACTTGTTCGCGCCGTCGGGCGACGTGTTGGTGAAGAAGACGTCCGCCGGGACGGACTTCAGGGTGACTTTGAAGCCGACCTTCTCCCAGTTCGCCTTGTTGATGTCCTGGTTCTTCTGGCGAACCGAGTTGACGCTCGTCTGGTAAAGCATCTCCAGCCGCACGCCGCCCTTGGAACGGACGCCGTCGGCGCCCTTTAACCAGCCGGCCTTCTCCAGCTCGGCGTTGGCGGCGTTGAGGTCGAACTTGCAGACGTCCATGCTGGCGGTGTTCTTCGACTCCGCGGCGCCGCCGTTCCAGGCGTTGCAGCTGGCTCGACCGGTGAGGCCGGCGCCGTAGATCTGCTCGGCCACGGTCACGCGGTCGGTCGCCATGGCCAGCGCGCGGCGTACCGCCTTGTCGCTGAAGTAGGGGTGCTTCGTGTCCGGCTCACTGCGCTTGTCACCGAGCGAGGCCGTGGGGTCCGCCCGGTTGAGGGCGAGGCGCTCGATGCTGTTCGAATACACGCTCTTCAGGACACCTTTGTCGCTGTTCTGGGCCATGCCCCGCAGGACTGTGGCCTCGACCTGAAGGTTCCAGGCGTAGTCGACGTCGCCGGTCTGGAAGACGGCGCGGGCGGATGCCGTCGCGTCGCCGCCACCTTTGAACGTCACCGTCTTGAAGTAGGGCTTGTTCGCCTCGCGGTAGTTCTCGTTGAGCTCGTAAAGGACGACGTCGCCCGGCTTGAACTCCTTCACCTTGTACGGGCCGGTGCCGATGGGCTTCTGGTCCGTCGAGCAGGTCTTGGCCTTCTCCGCGAGGCAGTCCTTCCAGGCGACCGATGACAGGATCTCGCCGTCCGTGCCCGTGCCCCACTGGAAGTAGAAGGGGTTCGGCTCGGAGTAGGTCACGACGATCGTGTTGGCGTCCTTCTTCGTGACCGACTTCACGTTCTCGCAGGAGCCGGCGCTGTGCGTGGCGGCCTTGGGGTCGCACATGTATGTGTACGTGAAGACGACGTCGTCCGCGGAGAACGGTGAGCCGTCCGAGAACTTGACGCCTGTCTTCAACTTCCAGGTGACCGTGGTGAGATCCGCGGACACGCCGCCGTTGGCGACGGTCGGGATCTCTGCCGCGAGCCTCGGCACGGCGGCCGCGTCGTTGTTGAACGCCGCGAGCGGCTCGAGGACGAGACGCGAGGGGTCAGCGTCCTTCACGCCGGTCGACTGGTGTCCATTCAGGATCGTCGGCGCCTGCCAGTACAGGATCTTGAGGTCGCCGCCCGCGCCGCGCGCGACTGCGGCCGAAGCAGACGGTCCGGGGCTCGACGATGGCGTTTGGGTGCATGCCGCAAATGCCAATGTTGCTGTGACTGCGAGGGCGAACCCTCTGCGCACGTAACGTTTCTCCACTAGTTAACACACCTCCCTGGCGCTAGGCGCCGAGTCTATCTGGGTACCACCCTGGCTGCGCGCGGGTTCAGACCTGGTCCGGCTCGCCGGCGCGGGCGTCAGTCGCGGATCGTCGCTCCCAGGGCGTGCTGAAGACGCCCGGTGACCCGCTTGACCAGCCGCTCGACGTCCGCCTCCGAGAGGGTTCCCGCGGCGGACCGGAACACGAGACGCACCGCGAAAGACTTCTTCCCCGCCCCCACCTGCTGGCCGCGGTACAGGTCGAGCAGAGCGATCGATTCGAGGTCCTTCTTGATGCCCGCCGCCGCCGCCTGGATCTCGCGCTCGACGTTCGCGTACGGGGTGGCCTCGTCGACCACGACGGCGAGGTCCCGGAGTGCCG
>JALYST010000208.1 GCA_030854665.1 Actinomycetota bacterium | reverse complement strand
TCGCTGGCCTTCAGCGTCGTCAAATACGCAGGCGCCGCGTACCTGGTCTATCTCGGCATCCGGAAGCTGCTCGAGCGCGACGCGGAGACGCGAGTCGAACGCCGGCGTGAGCCGCTCCGGCGGGCGTTCGTGCGCGGCACGATCGTGAACGCCCTCAATCCCAAGACCGCGCTCTTCTTCCTTGCGTTCCTGCCCCAGTTCGTCGCTCCTGACCGCGGCGGCGTCTGGTCTCAGGCGCTCGTCCTCGGTTTCGTCTTCGTCGGGCTCGGCCTCGTCACGGACTCGCTCTACGCGCTGGCCGCCGGGACCGTCGGCGGCCTGCTGCGACGCCGGCGAAAGGCCGTGCGTTATGGCTCGGGCATCGTCTTCATCGCGCTCGGCGCGACAGCGGCGCTCGCCAAGCGGACTTAGTCCTACCTAGGCGGCCTGATCCGGTTGGACCTGCGGCACCGGCTCCGCCTCCGCAGGTGCAAGCGACTCGTGGTGGCCGCCGTTCGCGACGTTGCGGGCGACGTCGATGGCTCGGCTCTCGCGGATGACCGTCACCTTCACTTGCCCCGGATACTCGAGCTGATCCTCGATCTCCCGCGCGATCTCGTGCGAGAGCAGCACGGCCGCGTCGTCGTCCACTTCGCCGGGCTTGACGATCACCCTGATCTCCCGCCCGGCCTGGAGGGCGTAGACCTTCTCGACACCGGGCTTCTGCGCCGCGAGCTCCTCCAGGGACTCGAGCCGCTTGATGTAGTGCTCGAGGCTCTCGCCGCGTGCGCCGGGACGTGACGCCGAGATCGCATCGGCCGAGATCAGCAGCACCGCTTCGACGGTCTGCGGCTCGATCTCGTAGTGATGCGCCTCGATCGCATGCACGACGTGCTGTGACTCGCCATAACGACGTGCGAGCTGAGCGGAGATGGATGCGTGTGAGCCTTCGACCTCGTGCGTCATCGCCTTGCCGAGGTCGTGCAGGAGTGCCGCACGCTTCGTCACCTTCACGCTTGCGCCGACCTCAGACGCCATGATCCCGGCAAGGTGGACGACCTCGAGCGTGTGCTTGAGAACGTTCTGGCCGTAGCTCGTGCGGTAGCGCAGGCGCCCGAGGATCTTGACGAGCTCCTCATGAAACTCGCCGCAGTTCGCCTCGAAGACCGCCTGCTCCCCCGCCTGCACGATTGAGTCCTCAATTTCGGCTTTCGACGCGTAGTACGTGTCCTCGATGCGCGCCGGGTGGATCCGGCCGTCTTCGATCAGCTTGGTCAACGTTATCCTGGCCACCTCGCGCCGGATGCCGTCGAAGGAAGACAGGACGACCGCCTGGGGCGTGTCGTCGATGATGAAGTCGACGCCCGTTAGGTGCTCAAGGGCGCGGATGTTACGACCCTCGCGCCCGATGATGCGACCCTTCATGTCGTCGGAAGGGAGCTGGACCACGGACACGGTCGTCTCCGCGGCGTGACTCGCTGCCACGCGCTGGAGGGCGTCGGCGACGAGATTGCGGGCGCGCCTCTTGGCTTCGGTGCGCGCCTCCTCCTCGAGCTGCCGAACGCGCCGCGCGAGCTCGTGTCGGACGAGATCCTCTGACCGTTCGAGCAGGTTGAGCTTCGCCTCGTTGACCGTCATGCCGGAGATCCGCTCGAGCTCGGCGAACTGCTGCTCGCGTGCATCCTTGTGCTCGTCCTGGAGCTGCCGCAGGTGCGTCTCGCGATCCGCGACCCCCTGCTCGCGGCGCGTGATCTCGGTCAGTTTCCCGTCGATCTCCTCTTCCTTCGTGACCACCCGCTCCTCGACCTTGACGATCCGGCTGCGGTGCTCTGCAACTTCCTGGTCGATCTCCGCACGCAGCTTGACCGCTTCCTCGCGAACGGTGATCTGGGCCTCCCGCCGAAGCGTCTCCGCTTCGCGGTGGGCGTCTTCGATCAGCTGCTTCCGTTGTTGCTGGGCTGCGCCGAGGCGCGACTTGCCGAGCGCACCAACCGCGACTGCACCTACCAATCCTCCGGCGACAACGCCGATCAGAATCCCGATGGCGACCTGCATTGGCTCAGCTCCTGGGTCGGTTGTCCGCCCGCTACAGCGGCGCCCACCCGGCAGTCCGGCCGGCACGGGAGATCCCGAATCAGTGAAACGAGCCGACACCTCGGCTCGGAAAGCGGTTGGCTAGATCGCCGCTGTCAAGAGCCTTTCGGTGTCGGACTGGTCGGTGGTTGACATGAGTTTCGTAAGTGCCGTAGCGATTCGGAAAACGTTCCTGTGCAGGCAAAACGTCGGGTAAGGCTTTTGCATCTTATCGCCGTTCAGGGGTCGGGCGCAAAGTCGGCCCCGACCGCGCTTTCCAGCGCGTCCTCGCCGAATCCCTTCGAGGCCAGGTAGCGCGCCGTGCCTGGACCGGGCCCTCGGCGCTCCACGAGACGCCGGGCCCGCTCGGCTTCGGTCTCCAGGCTCTCCAGTGCCTCCTGGATCATTTCGGGGGCGATTCCCTGGTGCCCGAGGTCGTGCCGGATGGCGGCATCGCCGTAGCCCCGTTCTGCGAGGTTGCCGGCTCTGGTGCGCGCAAAGCGGGCGTCGTCGACGAGCCCGGCGCGGGAGAGAACGGCGAGCGACTCTTCGACCGCAGCCGGAGCCACTGAGGCTCGGGCAAGCCGTTCGGCAATACCGCGTTTCGAGAGATCTCGCCGGCGCAGCACGCGTCCGGCGACAGCGAGCGCCTCCGCGCGTCGGAGCTCCTGTCGCAGGAGACGTAGGGCCGGGCGGTCGAGCGCACGACCTTCCGCGAGTCCGGCGCGTGCCACCACATCGACCGGCAGCGTGCGCCACGGTGCGCCGTTCAGCTCGACGGCAACGCGGCCGCGATGGTCGTCTCGCAGCCGGGTGACCCTAGGCATTACTTCCGAGAAGCGGCTTTCTCGATCCGGGCTTTCTGGTCTCCCTTGACCTGGCCGTTCTTCTCGGCAGCATCAACAGCCATCGGCAGCAGCCGCGCCGACACGACCTGTTCGGGACCCATCTCCGCCTGGATGCCGGCGAGGATTCCCTGGCAGACGTCCGGATGCTCGCGGAGGAACGCGGTTGCGTTCTGGCGTCCCTGACCAAGCCGCTCGTCGCCGAAGCTGAAGTACGACCCTGACTTCGCCACGACCTTGCGCTCGAGCCCTGAGTCGAGCACCGTCCCTTCCCACGAGATGCCCGAGCCGTAAATGATGTCGAACTCGGCCTGCTTGAAGGGCGGTGCGACCTTGTTCTTCACCACCTTCACTCGCACGCGGTTACCGATCGCCTCGACGCCTTCCTTCAACGTCTCGATGCGGCGAATGTCGAGGCGCACCGACGAGTAGAACTTCAGCGCGCGGCCGCCCGGGGTCGTCTCCGGGTTGCCGAACATGACGCCGATCTTCTCGCGCAGCTGGTTGGTGAAGAGGCAGATCGTGTCCGTGCGGTTCAGCGTGCCTGCGAGCTTGCGCAGCGCCTGCGACATCAGCCGCGCCTGCAGGCCGACGTGCGTGTCGCCCATCTCACCTTCGATCTCTGCCTTCGGCGTCAGCGCCGCGACCGAGTCGACCGCGACGACGTCGAGCGCACCCGACCTGATCAGCAGCTCGGCGATCTCGAGGCCCTGCTCGCCGGTGTCGGGCTGCGAGACGAGGAGGTCGTCGATGTTGACGCCGATGTGCTTCGCATACGTCGGGTCCATCGAATGCTCCGCGTCGATGAACGCGCAGATGCCGCCGCGCCGCTGGGCCTCTGCGATGACGTGGTAGACGAGCGTCGTCTTTCCGGACGACTCGGGGCCGAATATCTCGACGATCCTCCCGCGCGGCAGCCCACCGATTCCGAGCGCGAGGTCAAGGGAGAGCGAACCGGTCGAGATCGCGCCGATCGAGACGGCCGCATGGTCGTTCATCTTCATCACTGCGCCTTTGCCGAATTGCCGCTCGATGTGCCCGAGGGCGGCGTCCAGAGCCTGCTCGCGATCCACTTACATCACCCTCCCAGGGCAAACGATTCGACGACGACATACTGCGCTCCACTGGACCGCAGCACGGAATGGTAGGCAGCGGCATCGGACGGACTGACCTCCCCCAGGTCCGGCGGCGGCGGCTGGAGCCGGGGTCGCTCCCGGAATCGGGCGACGGTCAGGTGGGGTAGCCAGGGCCCCTGCTCGCGCTCGTAGACCCCCAGATCCTGCAGACGGCCCTGCAGGTCCTCGGCGAGGCGGGTCGCTTCGCCGCCGAGATCGGTCAGCACCAGCATCCCGACGCTCCTGGTCTCCCGGTAGCGCTCCGGCACGAGCCTGATCGGGCCAGCGGCAGCGGCGGCCTCGCGCAACGCGCCGAGAATCGGCTCGAGTTCCTCCACCGGACGGTGCCCGAGGAAGGCCAGCGTGACGTGCAGGTGGCCCCGAGCGACCGGCCGACCCTCCCGGATGTGCTCGGCCTGCCATTCCGACAGCGTGTCGAGCGCCTGGTCGGGGAGGCGGAGGCCGCAGAACAGGCGCGCGCGTTCACTGTCCCCGACGCTAGCGGGGAGATTCACGCGGATTCGTCTCGAGTCTGTTCCAGAAGCCGCCGCAGCAAATGGAGCGCCGTGACCGTCGCACGTCGCCTGATGGAAGTCCGGTCGCCCGGAAAGACGAAGTCCCGGCTGCGTGAGCCGTCTGGTCCCTCCGCGTGCAGGAACACGAGCCCCACGGGTTTCTCGTCGCTGCCACCGCCGGGGCCGGCGATGCCGGTGATCGCCACTACGACGTCGGCGCCAAGCCGGTCGCGCGCGCCCGCTGCCATCGCCGCGGCCGCCTCCGCGGAGACCGCTCCGTGGCGCTCCAACACAGCACGCGGCACGCCGAGCTCGCGCGTCTTGACCTCGTCGGCGTAGGCCACGACTGCGCCGACGAAGACGTCGCTCGAACCGGCGACCGACGTGAGCCGTTCCGCCATCATGCCGCCTGTACATGACTCAGCGGTCCCGAGCGTCAGGCGGCGCTCGCGGCAGAGATCGAGCACCAGTTCTTCGATCGGACGCTCGTCGCGGCTGAACAGGTAGCGCTCCAACGGTGCGACGAGCTGCTCCAAGATTTCGTCGGCGCGCGCCTCTGCCCCTGGCTCCACGACGAGGTCGACATGGATCTCGAAGTCGCGGGCGCAGATCGTGGCCTCCACCCCATCGCCGTCGCCTCCCGCCTCCGAGAGCGCCTTCGCCACGGCGGACTCACTCACGCCGAAGAAGCGCAGCCGCTGCAGCTCCGGTGGCGTCGCGTTCGCGAGCAGACGCCGTATCGGCTCGCTCTCGAGCGCCCGCGCCCACAGGCGCTGCAGCTCGGCCGGAGGGCCCGGCAAGACGACCACCACCGTGTCGCCGTGCTCGAACACGAGGCCGGGAGCAGTCCCGGCGAGCCCGAGCGAGTAGGCCCCCTCCGGGATCGTGGCCTGCTTGCGGACCCCGGACTCGAAGTCCGCATAGGGTCGCCCCATCCGCTCCGCGAACGCGCGAGAGATGGCGCCGATCTGCTCGTGCAGCTCCTCGTCGAGTCGGAGCTCCAGTCCCGCGGCGCGCGCAACCAGCTCGACCGTGCGGTCGTCGTGCGTCGGGCCGAGCCCGCCGGACATCACGCAGAGGTCGGCGCCCCCGAGCCCTTCGGCGAGCGCCTCCGAAAGCTCCTCTTCCCGGTCGCCGACGATGGAGATCCGGGCCGGCTCGACGCCGAGCCGCAACAATTCGCCGGCGAGGAACGGCCCGTTCAGGTCGCGCCGCTCGCCGCGGACGAGCTCGCTGCCGGTGACGACGATGAACGCGCGGGGACGCGCGGTCACACGGCCGGGCGGATGCCGCGCGGCGTCACGATCAGCGTCTTCACGCCTCCGACGGGCAGGCGGCGCGTGCGCCCGTTCAGAACGGTGACGAGGTTCTCCGGCCGGTCGAGCGTGATCCACAGCTTTCGTGCGGTGAAGAGCTGCTTCTGTCCCTGGTCGAGCGTTCCCTGAAAGAGGATCGGCCCCGTCGCGGAAGTCTTGTGCACCTGGAGCCAGCAGGAACCGCGCGACGCCTTTACGAGTAGACGCACCGTCGTTGCAGCGGCAGGCTGGACCGGAGTCTGGTGTGTCGCCGGCTTCGACGTTCCGAGGCCGGCCGGAGTGACCGTCTGTGGCTCCCCGCGTGTCCACGCGACGATCACGAGTGCGGTCACCGACGCGATTCCGAGAAGCGTCAGCAGGACGACCCGGGACTGAACCTGCACGCCCCGCGACGGCGGGACGGAGCGTCTAGAGCGCGACTGGGGATCCTCCTCGCCCACGACGAAGCGCGAGTTGTATTCGTCGACGTAGAGCTGGCCGTCGAGCCCGAGATACTCGGCATACGAGCGCAGGAAACCCTTGACGTATGTCTGCGCAGGCAGGACGTCGAACTGCTCGTCCTCCAGGGCGCGCAGATACTTCCCTCGAATCTTCGTTCCCTGTTCGATCTCGGGAAAGTCGAGGCCCTGGCGCAGGCGCGCCTCGCGGAGGCTGTTACCGATCTCGAACACGGAGGCGTTCCCATACTAGGTGAGACCGCGCACGGCCTCCAAGCGGCGCCGCCAAGTCGGCGGTTTCGACGGCCGCGCGGGCAGAGCCCGTACGGCCTCCAAAGCGCCGCCGCCGAGTCGGCGCCTCAGCGTTGGGAATGTTGGTAGAGCACCACCAGCCCGTAGAAACCGACGGAAAGCGCGGCCGCCAGCGCCAGGCAGAGGCCGAGCGCTCCGACCACGACCGCAACCGTCGCGATCCCCGTTCCCCCCTCCCGCAGTTGCAGCCACTGGAGATTCCTCTTCGCCCGGCGCGCCATCACGAGGGCGACCAACCCGAGCAGGAACGCGAGCGGTATCGCGTAGCCGGCTTCCAGCAGGTCGATCCGCTTGGACCGGCGCGCAACCTCGATCGCGGCGGGAAGCGTCAAGACCCCTGCGAGGCCGACCACCAGCGCCGCCCAGGCCCGGGTTCTACTCTTGGCGTTGAGAGAGCGCACAGTTCGGATCGACCCTAGAGCGGGCGCTGGACGGCCGCACGAGCAGAGCCCGGGGTCGGGAGCCACGGCAAGCGGGCTGTCGTGAGGGCGTTCAAGCCGAGCCCTTCGCCGCCCGCGCAGTGCCGGGTAGCCGGAGCTTTCGGCGCGCCTGCCAGGCGTAGAGGATCAGCAGGTCGGCGCCGACGAAGAGCAGGATGAGCGCCTGGATCATCAGCGCCAGGTTTCCGGCCAACTGCGGCGGGAAGACGTTCGGATCGAGGCTGCGCGTGGAGGTCCCTGTGAACAGCGCCCCGAACAGGAGCGCCCCCAGGCCGATCCCCACCGCCGTGTTGCGGCCGAGCAGCGCGACAGCGATGCCGATGAAACCGACGTTCGACACTTGCACGTCGGTCACGCCCAGCCGGAACTGCCAGCCGAGGATGTCGAGTGCTCCCGCCAGCCCCGCGAACAGCCCGGAGATGGTCATCGCGACGATGAAGTTCCGCGCGACGCTGATCCCGCCGTACCGCGCAGCCTCGGGGTTGAAGCCGACTGCGCGCACCTCGTACCCGAGCGTTGTCCGGTTGAGGATGATGTAGAAGGCGATCAACGCGCCCAGCGCGATGAAGATGCCGGCGTGCAGTGCCTGAAGATGCGGGTTGCCCCAGATCGAAGGCAGCTTCGCGTCGTTGACCACGTCGTCCGAGACCGGGATCGACTGGTCGACATGATTCCGGAGCGGCCCGCCGCGCCCGAATAAGTAACTACCCCCCCAGTAGGCGATCCAGTTCAGCATGATCGTCGTGATCACCTCGTGAGCGCCGACGGTCGCCCTGAGGAAGCCGGCGATCGCGCCCCAGAGCGCACCGCCGAGCGCCGCGGCGACCAGCCCGAAGAGCAGGTGCGGGAGATGCGGCATGTCGGTGAACCGCGAGCCGATGTACACGCCGACGATGGCGCCAACGAGGTACTGCCCCTGACCCCCGATGTTGAACAGGCCGCAACGGAACGCAAACGCGACCGCCAGCCCGGTTAGGATCAGCGGCGTCGTCGTGAGCAGCGTTTGCGTCAGGTTGTACGCCGCGGTGTGGCTCGTGTTCGTGTCCCACCAGAACCAGACGTGTGTGTGCGTGAGCGGAGTGGTGATGTGGTAGCTCCCGAAGTGGAAGAACCAGTTGAGGCCGGCTCCCTCGAAGATCGCCTTGTACGTCCGTAGCGGGTTGTGGCCGGTGGAGAGCACGACGAGGCCGCCCATGAGGAAGGCGACGACCGCGGTCATCAGCGGCGTGATAATGCCGCCCGCGCGCTGGTAGAACGCCAACTGCCCGGCGACGGACGGCGCGTAGGCCTCGGGATCCTCGGCTCGGGGCGGCGCGACGTCGCGGCCGACGCCGGTGGGTTCTTGCTCGCTCAAGCCGCGTCGCGCCTACTGCCTCTTGTAAGGACGGCCGATGGCCGCAGGTGGAATCGAGCGGCCGATCACTCCGGCCACGGCAATGAGCGTCAGCACGTACGGGAGCGCCTGGAAGAGCGTGCCGGCGGCCGAGCCGTAGGCGTCCGGCAGCCGGAGCGCCAGCGCGCTGGAGAAGCCGAACAGGAGCGCGGCCCCAAAGGCCCCGAACGGCCGCCAGCCTCCGAAGATCAGCGCTGCGAGCGCGATGAACCCGCGACCGTTGGTCATCCCCTCCGAGAATGAGTGGACAAAGCCAATCGACAGATAGGCGCCGCCGAGCGCCGCGAGGACCCCGGAGACGACGACCGCCGAGTAGCGGACAGCGTAGACGGAGATGCCGACGGTGTCGGCCGCACGTGGGTGCTCGCCGACCGAGCGGAGGCGTAGGCCGATGGGCGTCTTGAACATGACGATGTAGGAGACGATCAGCAGCGGGAACATCAGCCACACCATCAAGTTCATCTGGCCGAACGCGTTCTCGAGGAAGCTCCCGACTTGGTGCGGCGGAACGTGCTGCAGCCAGCCGATCTGGACGTCCGGGATCGCAGGGAGGTTCGTGGGCGTCCCCTCTTCACCGTAGACGTTGACGTAGAGGTACCCGGTGATGCCGAGCGCGAGGAAGTTGATCGCCGTACCACCGACGATCTGATCCGCGCGTAAATGGATCGCGAAGAAGGCGTGGACGAGCGCCAGCGCCCCGCCGGCCGCCATCGCGATCATGAGCCCACCGGCCCAGGAGCCGGTCTTGTCCGCTCCCAGCGCGGCGAAGAAGGCGCCCATCAGCATCATCCCCTCGAGGCCGATGTTCACCACGCCGCTGCGTTCGGAGAACATGCCCCCGATCGCGGCGAAGGTCAGCGGAGTGGCCCACCGAAGCGTCGCGGTGACGAGCGCTCCCCAGAAGACGACGATGTGGAGGTGCGTGCCGCTCGATCGCGTTGCAAGGATTGCGCCCGCGATCCCCAGGAGCGCGGCGGCGACGGCGCCCCAGCCGACCCGACGCTGCTGCCGGGAGACGGCCCAGATTCCCGCCGCCACGCCCACGATTCCCACGGCAACGGGGACGACGGCGTTGCGCGCCTGAATCGGGGGAAGCGCAAGCCAGAACGACAGCGCCCCCAGGGCGATGCCGACGATGCCGACCGCGCGGGGTCCACTGATCCGCGCCCAGCCGTTACGCAGGTGAGCGCTCTCGGCCCGGACGCTCACGCCGCCGGTTCCTTCCCGGGCTCAAGGCCGGCCTCTCGGCCGACGAGTCCCAGCTTCCGTCGCGCCTGCCAGAGGTAGAGAACAAGAAGGTCAGCTCCGACGAACAGCACGACGAGGCCCTGGATGATCCGCGTGAGATTGGCTGCGAGCTGGGGCTCGAAGATCGACGGGTCGAGCGCGCGGGCCGACGTGCCGTTCAGAAGTGCGGCGAAGAGGAGCGAGGCGAAGAAGATGCCGGCGGCCGAGTTGCGCCCGAGGAGCGCAACTGCAATCCCGAAGAAGCCGATTTGCGAGCTCTGAACAACCGTGAGGTCGAGGTGGAACTCCCAGCCGAGCAGGTCCATCGCCCCGGCGAGGCCCGCGAAGCCGCCGGCGATCGCCATCGCCAGGAAGTAGCTGCGGGACACGCTGATCCCGCCGTAGCGTGCGGCCTCGGCGTTGAAGCCGACCGCGCGCACCTCGTACCCGAGCGTGGTCCGACTCAGCACGATCCAGAACACGACGAGCGCGGCCACTGCGATAAAGAAACCGATGTGAAGACCCTGGAGCTGAGGGTCGCCCCAGAAGACGGGCAGCCTCGCGCCCGCCG
Organism: Actinomycetota bacterium; assembly: GCA_030854665.1. Lineage (GTDB taxonomy): Bacteria > Actinomycetota > Thermoleophilia > Gaiellales > Gaiellaceae > 3-1-20CM-4-69-9. The sequence goes on along the minus strand of JALYST010000208.1, from coordinate 5,972 downwards.
CAACGTCGGGCGTGTTGGGATTCACAGCGCCGAAGCTCTTGTCCTGGAGCGGTCCGCCGAAGCCGACGAGATAGCTCGCGACCCAAAGCGCGATCCAGTTGAGCATGATCGTCGTGATCACCTCGTGCGCGCCTACGGTTGCACGGAGCAACCCCGCGATTCCTCCCCAGACGGCTCCAGCGAGGGCGGCCAGCACGATCGCGAGCACGATGTGCGCGGGTTTCGGCATCGACGCGAACCAGATCCCTGTCTGAACGGCGACGACCGTCCCGATCGTGTACTGGCCCTGGCCGCCAATGTTGAAGAGGCCGCATCGAAACGCGAAGGCAACTGCGAGACCCGTCAGGATCAGCGGAACCATGATCAGCAGCGTCTGCTGCAGGTTGAGAGCCGCGTGGTCGCGCGCCGCTCCGGTCACCCACGGGAAGAGCCAATTGAGTCCAGTCCCGTTGAAGATCGCGTGGTAGGTACTGAGCGGGTTCTTCCCTGTTGTCGCTAGTACGACGAGACCGCCGACGAAAAAGGCGAACACGGCCGTAATAAGCGGCGTGACGATCCCCCCGGCGCGCTGATACATGGCGAGCCTCGCGGCGACGCTCGGCGCGTAGCCGTCCGCCGCCGGCTCGGCCAGCGGCGCTTCATCGACGTCGCCGCCGCCCGCGGGTTGTTCTGGCTCGCTCAGGCTGCCACCTCCGTCGCCTCCTGGTCGGTCGGGCTCACGCTGCGACCTCCCTTCCTCCTCCAGTCATTGCGATTCCGAGCTCCTCTTCGGCCACATCGGGGCCGTACTCGCCGACGATCTGCCCTTCGTAGATCACGAGGATGCGATCGGCGAGCGAGCGAATCTCGTCGAGCTCGAGCGAGACGAGCAGTACGGCCTTGCCGTCGTCTCGCGCCTGGACCAACCGCCGGTGGACATACTCGATCGCGCCGACGTCGAGCCCCCGGGTCGGCTGGGCGGCCAGGAGGACATCGGGGTCGCGGGCGATTTCCCGGGCGATCACGACTTTCTGTTGGTTCCCGCCCGAGAGAGCCGAGGCGCGTGTCTGAGGACTGCCCCCGCGAACGTCGAACTCCTGCAGGAGTTTGCGCGCCCTGGCGATCAATTGTCGCGGGAACAGCCAGCCCAAGCGGGAGTTCGGCTCCTTGTCGTAGTCGTGCAGAGCGAGGTTCTCGGCGAGCGAGAACTCGAGCACGAGGCCGCGCCGCTGTCGATCCTCCGGGATATGGCCGACGCCGAGATCCAGCACTTCCCGCGCGGCGGCGCGGGTGACGTCCTTGCCGCGGACCCGAATCTCGCCACCGGTCGGACGCTGGAGGCCTGCGAGGGCGTCGATCAGCTCCGTTTGACCGTTTCCGTCCACCCCGGCAATGCCGACGATCTCGCCGGCGCGCACGTTGAACGAGACGCCGCGCACAGCCTCGAGGCCGCGGTCGTCGACGACGCCGAGCTCATGGACCTCGAGCATGGGCTGACCGGGCACAGCCGGTTTCTTCTCGACGCGAAGCAGGACCTCGCGGCCAACCATCATGCGCGCCAGTCCGGTTTCGGTCGCGCCCTCGCGGGCGATTGTCTCGATCTTCCGTCCCCGCCGCAGGACTGTGATCCGGTCTGCGATCTCCAGCACCTCCTTGAGCTTGTGCGAGATGAAGATGATCGACTTACCCTGCGCTTGCAGCCCGCGGATGATCTCGAACAGTTCGGCCGCCTCCTGGGGTGTCAGGACTGCGGTGGGCTCGTCGAGGATGAGGATCTCGGCACCGCGGTAGAGCGCCTTCAGGATCTCGACGCGCTGCTCCTGGCCGACGCCGATGTCCTCCACGTACGCCTCCGGGTTCACGGCCAGGCCGAAGCGCTCGGAGAGCTCCCTGACCCTCTCGACCGCCGTGTCGTAATCGAGCAGCACGCCGGCACGTGTCGGCTCGCTGGCGAGCACGATGTTTTCGGCAACGGTCATGACCGGGATTAGCATGAAGTGCTGGTGCACCATCCCGATCCCGTGCATGATCGCCTCCCGGGCAGAACCGGGGGTGATCGGTTTCCCGCGAATCAGGATCTCGCCGTCGTCCGGCTTGTACAGCCCGTAGACGACGTTCATGAGCGTCGACTTGCCCGCGCCGTTCTCCCCGAGCAGGGCATGAACCTCGCCGGGTAAGAGGTCGAGGTCGATCGCGTCGTTGGCGACCACCCCGGGGAAACGCTTCGTGATCGACCGCAGCTCGAGGATCGGGCCGTCGTTCATCTAGAGCCATTGTACGGGGGCACAACAAGTGGCAGGCCCGAGAGCCTGCCACTTGAAGTGCCGGCCCGCGCTACTTCGCCGGCGGGACGATCTTGCCGGCCGCGATTAGCGCCTTGATCTTGTTCACTTTTTTGATGATCGCAGCGCGGTTCTTCAGCTTCTTGCTGACGCTGCCGTAGCCGACGCCTCCGTTCTTGACATTGAAGATCTTGTTGAAGCCTGTCTTGAACTTGGCAGGGTTCTTCTTGAACTCCTGCGACGTCAGGTAGACCGAGTTCGCCACGTCCTTGAGGGCACTCGTCAGCATCTCCGGGCCTAGGTAGAGCTGGTCGGAGTCCACGCCGATACCCCAGAGGTTCCTCGCCTTGGCCTCATCGAGCGCGCCGAGCCCGCAGCCGCCGGCGGCCGTGAAGATGATCTGCGTGTTCTGACTGATCTGGTTGAGCGCGACCTCTTTGCATTTCGCCTGGTCGCTGAACGTCGGATCGTTCGCGTAGCTGAGGATGACTGTCGCCTTCGGGTCCGCCTTCTTCACCCCGGCCCGGTAGCCACCGAAGTAGCGGACGATCGCCGGCACGGTGTTCGCACCGATCGCGCTGGCGATATCGGGCCCCGGCTGCTGCTTGAGCACGAGTCCCGCCATGTAGCCGACGAGGTATCCCGCCTCCTGCTCCTTGAACTGGATCCCGCGCACGTTGGCAGGCTTGCTGGGGAGAGCCGAGGCATAATCCACGTCGATCCCGGCAAACTTCACGTTCGGGAACTTGGGCGCGACCTTGTCCAGCGGATCGCCCATGAAGAAGCCCGTTCCGAAGACGAGCTGGTACCCGGCCTGCGCCGCCGCCTGCAGGTTCGGGAGCCGTTCGGCGGAGGACCGGGTGTCGTAGACCCTGGTCTCGAACCCGAGCTTCTTCTCCACGCGCAGACGTCCAGCATTGGCGGACTGGTTGAAGCCGCGGTCGTTGAGACCGCCGATATCGGTGACGACGGCCATCTTGTAGGTGACCTTCCCGGCCTGTCTGACCGTCGGCGAGCCGACCATTCCGTAGCCGGCGCTCGCGAGCATGGTGAGTGCAAGCGTCGCCAGCACGATCGATAGCGCTACTGTTCTCCCTCTCAAGATCTCTCCTCCTAGTTGAAAACTCCCGGCTCCGCTTTCGACGCCGATCCTACGCCGAAGTTGGGAACGACGTATTAGAGCCCTGAAACACCTCCGACTTGGGCTCCTCAGCGCGGTGGCCCGACTTTCAGCTCGCCTAGGAGCCTCTGCGCACAGGGCCTTTGTCATCTGGGGCCTCGAGGCGCTGCGGCTGGCGCGAAACTAGCTGCGGGGCCGGCCCGGTGGCTCAGGAGACGATGTGCTCGCCCTCGGAAACGAGCACGCGGCGCGGTTTCGAGCCTTCATAGCCCGAGATGATCCCGCGCCGCTCGAGCATGTCGATCAGACGGCCTGCCCTCGTGTAACCGACGCGAAGGCGCCGCTGCAGGAGCGAGACCGACGCGGTCTGCGTCTGCACGACGATGTCGATCGCCTTCTCGAGCAAAGCATCCTCGTCCGGATCGAACTCGCCGTCGTCGCTGTCCACGTCTTCGGCGAAAGGCTCCGGGAGCTCGAGCAACGACTCGTCGAGCTCCTGCTCCCGCTGGTTGCCGCACTGGCTGACGACGAGCGCGATCTCTTCCTCGGAGACATACGCGCCCTGCACGCGCTGCAGGCGTGAAGTTCCGAGCGGCTTGAAGAGCATGTCGCCCTGGCCCAGGAGGCTTTCCGCGCCTGCGGTGTCGAGGATGACTCGAGAGTCGGTCTGCGAGGAGACCGCGAAGGCGATGCGGGACGGGACGTTAGCCTTGATCATCCCCGTGATCACGTCGACGGACGGGCGCTGCGTCGCGAGCACGAGGTGGATGCCGACCGCGCGTGACTTCTGGGCGAGGCGAATGACGGCGTCCTCCACCGTCTGCGGCGTTGTCATCATCAGGTCGGCGAGCTCGTCGATGACGACGAGCAGGTACGGCAGCGACTGCTCCCCGCGCTGACGGAGGGTACGGTTGGCCTCGGGAAGGTTCCGCGCGCGAAGAGCCGACAGCTTCTCGTAGCGGCGCTCCATCTCCGCCACGACGTTGGTGAGCGCGGCCGACGCCTGCTTCGGGCTCGAGACGACCGGCGTGAGCAAGTGCGGAATCGTTTCGTAGAACCCGAGCTCGATCCGCTTCGGGTCGATGAGGATCATGCGCACCTCGTCCGGCGTCGAGCGCAGGAGCACCGAGGTGAGCATCGTGTTGATGCAGCCCGACTTACCGGAGCCGGTCGTGCCGGCGATCAGCAGGTGCGGCATCCGCGCGAGATCCGTCCAGACCGCGGTGCCCGAGATGTCCTTGCCGAGCCACACTGCGAGCGGGCTCGCGGTCGCGGGCAGGTCGTCGAAGATGTCGCCGAGGGTGACGAGATTCGGCGAGAGATTCGGGATCTCGACACCGACCGCCTGTTTGCCAGGGATCGGAGCGAGGATGCGGATCTCGGTCGTCGCCAGCGCGTAGGAGAGGTCGTCCTTCAGTGCAGCCACCTTCGAGACCTTCGTCCCAGGTGCGAGTTGCAGCTCGTAACGCGTCACGCGCGGGCCGGAGATCTGGCCGATGATCGTTGCGTCGATCCCGAAGTGCTTGAGCGTCTGGACGAGTGCCGCCGCGGTCCGCTCCGCGACGTCCCCGGAGACCTCGTTCGCCGCCGGCGAGCGGCGAAGGATGCCGCGATCGGGGAGCTGATATTCCTCGTGGGTCTCGATCGTCCCGACGTCGAAGAGACTCGGCTGATCCGGATCCTCTTTGGACACCGGGTCAACGAGCAGACGAGGCTGGGAGTCGGCGACGACGTCGGGAAAGTCGTGGACGACGTCGACCGGCGGCTCGAGCGCCCGCAGCGGGATGACCAGCGCGGGCTCGACATCGTGGAGCGGTCGCGCGCGGCGCGCACGGCTGTGCGCCCGCCGGACTGCGTGACCCGAGCGGCGGACCAGGGCGCCGGCGGAAGCGCCGGAAAGCAGGAGCGCTCCGATCACGAGTGCGAGGATGCCGATGATCGTCGTCCCGGTCGCGCCGACGAGCAGCCCGAAGACTCCCTGCAGCCCACGGCCGACCGCGCCGCCGTGACTCTCGCCCAACGCCGCGAGCAGGCCAAAGCTCGTCACCGCCAGTCCTGTGCGGAAGGGGCTCACGTCGATGAGGGCACTGCGCGCGACCATGAGGCCTCCGATGAGGACGAAGGCCACGGGCGCCACGTACGTGCCCGCACCGATCGTCGCCGTGAAGCCGTCGGTGATCCAGCCCCCGACCATGCCTCCGCCCCACCCGAGATAAAGAATCGAGGCGAGGAAGGTGCCCAGCGCGACGAGCCCGAGCCCTATGAGCTCGGGGTGCTGCTGGTTCTTCGCCTTCCCCTTGCGCCGCTTCGTGCGGACGCGCGCGGGCAGGCGCGGTTTGAGCGTGCGCTTCTTTCGGCGGCGCGCCATGCGGGGTGCTTCGCCGTCAAGGCTCCGCCTCCTACGCGAAAGCTTCGCTTTCGCGTAGGGGATAGGAACGCCGCTTCGCGGGGAACGTGCGCGGGCCAAGCCCGGGCACTCTCATTTGGTCCCTGGTGGGCGATTGTTTCGGTCCTGCCCGGGCACGGGCGCTTACGCGTCCGCGCCCGCGTGAGTTCGGCCTGCGGTTAGAGCGGCTCTGCCTGCTCTAACC
>JALYST010000202.1 GCA_030854665.1 Actinomycetota bacterium | reverse complement strand
CCTGTCGAAACGGCAACAGGTTGACGATCGCGCGACCCTTCGACTGGCGGGAGCCGAGCGGTAGCTCGTGCACTTTGAGCCGGTACACCTTGCCGACGCTCGTGAAGAACAGGATGTAGTCGTGGGTGGAGGCGACGAAGAGGTGCTCGATGTAGTCCTCGTCCTTCAGGTCCATGCCCATGACGCCGATCCCGCCGCGCCGTTGCTCCCGGTAGGTGGTAACCGGCAGCCGCTTGATGTAGCCGGAGCGCGTGATCGCGATCACCATGTCCTCCACCGCGATCAGATCCTCGAGCTCGAGCTCGCCTTCGGCCGCGACGATCTCGCTGCGGCGGTCGTCTCCCTTGCCGTAGATCGACTTGACCTCGGTCAGCTCCTCCCGGATCACCCCGTCGATCCGCCCCGGGTCACCGAGAACGGTGCGCAGCTCGGCGATCCGCTCCTGGAGGTCGGCGAACTCGTCCTCCACCCGCTTGCGCTCGAGCGCGGTCAGCGCGCGTAGCCGCAGATCGAGGATCGCCTGCGCCTGGATGTCGCTCAGCTCGAAGCGCTCCTGGAGCCCGGTGCGGGCCTCATCCGTGTCCGCCGCCGCGCGGATGAGGGCGATGATCTCGTCGAGGTTGTCGAGCGCGATCAGGTAGCCGGCGAGGACGTGCGCCCGCGCTTCTGCCTTACGCAGCTCGAACTTCGAGCGGCGGGTGACGACCGTGCGCTGGAAGTCGAGGTAGTGCTGCAGCATGTCGCGAAGCGCGAGCGTCCGCGGCACCCCTTCGACCAGCGCGACCGCGTTGTACCCGAACGTCTGCTGCAGCGCGGTGTGCTTGAAGAGCTTGTTCTGGATGACCTGCGGGATCGCCTCCCGCTTCAGCTCGATCTGGATCCGCATCCCCGACCTATCGGAGAGATCCTTGACGTCGTGGATCTCCGGGATCACCTTGTCGTTCACGAGGTCGGCGATCTTCTTGATCACGCCGTCGTCGCCGCCCTTCTTCACCCCGTAGGGCAGCTCGCTGACGATGATCGCGGTGCGGCCGCCTCGCAACTCCTCGATGTGCGTCCGGGCCCGCATGACGACCCGTCCCCGACCTGAGCGGTAGGCCTCGCGGATACCCTCGCGGCCGAGGATGATTGCGCCGGTGGGGAAGTCCGGCCCCTTGATGTGGCGCGTCAGGCGGTCGACGTCGATCGTCGGCTCGTCGATCATCGCCACGAGCGCATCGATCACCTCGCCGAGATTGTGCGGCGGAATGTTCGTCGCCATGCCGACGGCGATTCCCGAGGAGCCGTTGACCAGCAGGTTCGGAAACCGGGCCGGGAGGACCGTCGGCTGTCGCCGCGACTCGTCGTAGTTCGGCTCGAAGTCGACGGTGTCGGCGTCGATGTCACGCAGTAGCTCCGTCGCCATGCGCGAAAGGCGGCACTCGGTGTAGCGCATGGCTCCAGCCGGGTCGCCGTCGACCGAGCCGAAGTACCCCTGGCCGTCGATGAGCGGGTACCGCATCGAAAACGGCTGGGCCAGCCGGACGAGCGCGTCGTAGATCGCGGAGTCGCCGTGCGGGTGATAGTTGCCCATGACGTCGCCGACAACGCGGGCCGACTTGCGTGTGGGGCGGTTGGGCTGCAGGCCGGCCTCGTGCATCGCGTAGAGGACACGGCGGTGCACGGGCTTGAGCCCGTCACGCACATCGGGAAGGGCGCGGCTGACGATCACGCTCATCGCGTAATCGAGGAAGCTCGTGCGAACTTCTTGGTCGAGCTCGCGCGTCTCGACGCGGCCTGCGCCGAGTGGTTCGTTCGTCAGGTCGGACATCTAGACGTCCAGGTTCCGTACTTCCAGCGCGTTCTGCTCGATGAACAACCTGCGAGGCTCGACCTCGTCGCCCATCAGCCGCGAGAACCAGAGATCGGCAGCGGCGGCGTCCTCGACGTCGACGCGAATCAGCATTCGGCGCGCGGGGTCCATCGTGGTCGCCCAGAGCTCGGGCGCGTTCATCTCGCTGAGACCCTTGAAGCGTGTGATCTGGATCCCGCCCTTCGCCAACGTGAGTGCGGCTTCGCGGAGCTCCTCGAAAGTGAGTGCTTCCTGGCTCTGCTTCCCGTGCTTCAAGCTGAAAGGCGGAAGTCCGCCCACGATCTCGGCGAGCCGGGCGTAGGTCTTCCGCACCCGGTCGTAGATCGGTGACGCGAAGAGCTCTGCCGGCACCACGATGTTCTGCATCGCGCTCGTCTCGATCTCGATGACTCGGATCAGAAGCGATTCCGCGCCGGCTTCCGGCTGAAGGGTGTAGCCGTTGGCGGCCGCGGCGTCGATCGCGGTTACGGCCTCCGCCGGGGTTGATGCGTCGCTCTCGACGAGGCGGTGCGAGAGGACGAAGTCCGCCGCTTGCGGGCCGAAGTCCGCACGAAGGCGAGCGGCCCACCCCTGATACTCCGTCAGCGTGCGTGCGAACCGCGCGTACCGGGCCTGGGTCAGCTTCACTTCGGTGCCGCCGCGCGCCTGAATCTCGAGGTCGCCAAAGCGTTCACGAACGAGCAGTTCCTCGAGTTGTGAGTCCTTCTCCAGATAGTTGTGCTGGTTGCCCAAACGTGCGAGGTAGAGCGGCGGCACCGCGATGTACACGTGCCCGCGCTCGAAGAGCTCCGGCATGTGACGGTAAAGAAACGTGAGCACCAGCGTTCGGATGTGGGCGCCGTCGACATCAGCGTCCGTCATGACGATGACCCGGTGGTAACGGAGCTTCGCAATGTCGAACTCCTCGCCGATTCCGGTTCCGATCACCTGGACGAGCAGTTGCACCTCGGTGTTCGACAGGACCTTGTCGATCCGGTTCTTCTCGGAGTTGATGATCTTGCCGCGCAGCGGGAGGATCGCCTGGTTCGACTTGTCGCGCGCGTCCTTCGCGGCGCCACCGGCCGAGTTGCCTTCGACGATGAACATCTCCGCTAGCTCGGGGTCGCGCACCTGGCAGTCCGCGAACTTCTTCGCGATCTCGCCGCCGAAGGCGCCCTTGCGACGTGTCAGGTCGCGCGCCTTGCGTGCCGCCTGACGAGCTCGCGCAGCCGAGATCGCCTTTTGGATGATCTGCTTGGCGTCGGTCGGGTTCTCCTCCAAAAACTCGGACAGTTTCGAGTTGACGCTGGACTCGACGAAGCCTTTGACCCACGGGTTGCCGAGCTTCGTCTTCGTCTGGCCCTCGAACTGGGGATCCTGCAGCTTCACCGACACCACCGCCGCAAGGCCTTCGCGCACGTCCTCGCCCTCAAGATTGTCCTCCTTCTCCTTGAGCAGGCCCATGTCGCGCGCGACCTTGTTCAGCGTGCGCGTGAGCGCCGCGTTGAATCCAGAGAGGTGGGAGCCACCCTCGTGCGTGTTGATGTTGTTGGCAAACGTGTAGACCGACTCCTGGTACGACGCGTTCCACTGCATCGCCACCTCGACCTTGCCCTGCTCGTTCTCGCCTTCGAAATAGGCGATGCTCTTGTGGATCGAATCTTTAGCGCCGTTGACGTGCGCGACGAAGTCCCTGATCCCGCCCTCGTAGTGAAACTCGATCTCCTCACCGCCGGCGCGCTCGTCGGTCAGGACGATCCGCAGGCCCCGCGTGAGGAAAGCCGTCTCGCGCAGGCGCTGCTGCAGCGTCTCGGCCGAGAGCTCGAGCTCCTCGAAGATCTCCGCGTCGGGCAGAAACGAGATCGTCGTGCCCGTGTCGCCCTTCTCAGCCGTGCCGACCACCGCGAGATCCGAGTTGGGCACGCCCCGGGTGAACTCCTGGCGATAGAGCTTCTCGTCGCGTCGCACTTCCGCGATCAACCACTCGGAGAGGGCGTTCACGACCGAGACGCCGACGCCGTGCAGGCCGCCGGAAACCTTGTACGGCGAACCGTCCGCGCCGAACTTTCCGCCGGCGTGCAGCTTGGTCAGTACGACGGTCAGCGCAGACGTTCCCTGGTCCTCCATCTGGTCGACGGGGATGCCGGATCCGTAGTCTTTGACCGTCACCGAGTTGTCCGGGTGGAGCGTCACTTCGATCCTGTCGTTGCGTCCGGCAAGGGCCTCGTCGACGCTGTTGTCGACCACCTCGTAGACGAGATGGTGGAGGCCTCGGGGACCCGTCGAGCCGATGTACATGCCCGGTCGCAGCCGGACCGGCTCGAGGCCCTCGAGCACGGTGATGTCCTTGGCGGTATAAGTGGCTTCAGTCATGAAAAAGCCCTGCAAATTCCCTACTTGCGGGCGCTCTGAATTCTAGCAAAACGAGCGGTCGTTATCGTCCCTCGAAAGGCTTGCCGCGGCGGCTTTTGCGACCACTTTCCGGAGCTCTTCGTCACGAATCACTCGCGTGAGTGACTCGGCTTTCGCGACATGCTCCGGAGTCGGCTCCAGAGGTCGCTCACGGACTTGCTCGGAGATCTCGAGCCGGGGTTCTGGCAGCGGTCCCGGCGCGAACGAAATTCGGCGCGGTGTGCCCTCGCCGAGACGTGTCCGGATCTCCTCCGCGCGCGTCGTGAGCTCGAAGGCCCAGATCGAATCCTGTGTATGGACGTGCAGCGTTCCGTCCCGTGCGAGGCGAGCGGGCCACGCGTTACGGGCAATCTCGGCACCGACTGCCGAGGGCCATGCCTCGACGACGGGCGCCATCCCCGAAGCCGGGCCGAACCTGCCGAGCTCGCGCGCCACATCGCCTCCGACCCGATCCATCAGGCCGCCCTCACGCTGCCCGGAGAGACCTTCAGAAGCTGAGCCGGGGCGACGGGAAGGGAGGCGGCTTCCGTCGCGGTGATGAGCGTCTGGCCCGTTCCAAAGACCCGCTCGGCGAGCACCTGGCGGCGGTTCGGGTCGAGCTCCGAAAGAACATCATCGAGCAGCAGCAGTGGAGCGAAGCCGCGGCGTTCAGCAATCAGTTCTGCCTCCGCGAGCAGGAGCGCGAGCACGGTCAGGCGTTGCTCCCCTTGTGATCCGAAGCTGCGCAGGTCGCGAGTACCACTGGTGAGGAGGACGTCGTCCAGATGCGGGCCGAGCCCCGTCGCGCCGCGCTCGAGATCGCGTTCGAGGCGCGCGTCGAGCAAGGCAACCGTCGGAGGTTCGCCTTGGTACGTCATACGTGCAGACGGAAGACCGAGCTCATCCGCGCGTTCGGCGAAGCCCGGAGCGAGCCAGGCGACGACTTCTGTTCGCGACTCGACGAGCTTGCTGCCGAGCGTCGCCACCTGTTCCGTCCAGGGCGCGATCGCGTCGCGCGACGAGTAGCCGCCTGCGGCGCGGCGTAGCGCTGCATTGCGCTGTGCGACCGCCGCGGCGTACTCCACCGAGAGTGTTGCGCGCGCGGGCGCAAGCCTCCCGAGAGCGCGATCGAAGTACGCACGCCGAACAGCGGGCCCGCCTTTCACCACGGAGAGTCGGTCGGGCGTAAACACCAGCGTCGCAACCTCGGAGCGCAACTGCTCCGCCGCGCGGAGCGACGCGCCGTTCAGCTTGGCCTTCTTTCCCGCGCCAAGCTCGACCGTCACTTCGAGCTCGACCTTCGTGTCGCCGCGAGTGCCCCGCAGCGCGATCCGCCCGACTTGCTCGCCAAACTGAACGAGTTGTGCGTCGGCGCGCGTGCGGGGCGAGAAACCCTGCGTCCCTACGTGCAGTGACTCGAGCAGGTTCGTCTTGCCGGCCCCGTTCGGCCCGACAACGAGAACGACACCGGGCTCGAGGGCGAGGTCGAGTCGAGAGTACGACCTGATGTTCCGGAGGGAGACCGCAGAGACGATCACTAAGGCGTCGCGGTGCGACGCCGACCGAAGAGGGCGTGCGAGCTTTTCCCGTGCGCCCGTCTGGCTTGCAAACACCCCTTCGCTTTCGCCGCCAGCGCTGTCCGCTCTGAACAGATCAGCCGGGCAGCCTGATGGGCATGATCAGGTACGTCGGATCGTCGGCGCCGCCCTCGATGACGGCGGGCCGAAGCGGGGAGATCAGGCGCAACTGGATCTCGTCCTCGGCCATCGTCTCGATGCCCTCGCGGAGAAACTCGGCGTTGAAGCCGATCTCGAGCGGCTCGCCCGAGAACTGCACGGGAAGCGACTCCTTGGCCTCGCCCACGTCCTGGGTGCGCGCGAACACCGTCAGCTCTCCTTCGGCGAAGCGCAGCTGGATCGGCGAAGTGCGCTGCACCATCACTCCGACCCGGCGAACGACGTCGAGCAGCTCGTTACGCGGCAGCGTCACGTCGTGCTCAAAAGCTTCCGGGAGGAGCTGCTTGTAGTTAGGGAACTGCCCGTCGATGCGGCGAGTCGTCAACCAGACGTCGTCAGCGGCGAAGACGACCTGGTTCTCGTGCACCCCGAGCTCGACGCTTTCGCCGGCTTGTGCGATGCGGGCAAGCTCACCAAGTGCGCGGGCCGGAATGATCGCCTCGAGCTCGGGCACCTCTCCGCTCAACTCGGTCTCTTTCACCGACAGGCGGTAGGAGTCCGTCGCGGCCATCACGATCTTGCCGGCCTCGAAGCGCACGAGGATTCCGGTCAACACCGGCCGCGACTCGTCGCGCGATGCGGAGCGCGCGACCCGCGAAACGGTGTCGAGTAGCGACTCGCGATCAACCGTGAACGTTCCAACCGCGTCGAGATCGGGTAGCCGCGGAAAGTCATCGGCGGCGTACGTGTGGAGTGTCGAGGTCGAAGGGCCGGACGTCACGTGAACGACGCTCTCCTCGGCGCGATACTCGATCGTTACTTCGTTGTTTGGCAGAAGCCGGACGAGATCGACCAGCAGGCGTCCGGGCACGACCACCGCCCCCTCGCCTTCGATCTGTGCGTCCAGCGACGCGCGCAGCGACAATTCCATGTCGGTTGCCGCGAGATGCAGCCGGCCACCTTCCGCCCTGAGCAAGACGCCGGAAAGGATCTGGACGCTCGCCCGCGTTGAAACAGCTCGAGCAACGACACCCAGTTTCCGCGCAAGCTCATCGCGCTGAGTTACGACTTTCATCCCCGTCCCTACTATGGTGTTGGTTTCAATCATTTAAAACCTCTTGTAGTAATAAGGGGTGTTAGGACCGGGGAGGACAGTCCCCTTGCTCCTGGTTGAGCCATTCTTGCAGGGGACGCAGATGGTGGACAGATCGGGCTTCTCAACAGGCACCGGTCGTCACCGGACCTGTTTCACACGTGCGGTCAATTCCTGCACAAGGTTGTAGACAGATCTGTCCTCACGGATCAGGCGGGCGATCTTGGACGTTGCGTGGATGACGGTCGTGTGATCGCGGCCCCCGAACTCCTTGCCGATCTTCGGCAATGACGAGTCCGTGAGCTCGCGCGAGAGGTACATCGCGACCTGACGGGGATAGACGATGTTCTGGGAACGCTTTTCGCCGCAGAGCTCGTCCAGCGTCAGCTGGAAGCGCTCGGAGACAAGCTCCTGGATCCGCTGGATCGAGACCTCGGCCGCTTCGCCCTGGGGGAAGACGTCCTTGAGCACGTCCTCTGCAAGCTCCACGGAGAGCGCCCGTCCGGTGAGTGACGAGAACGCGACCACACGGGTGAGCGCCCCTTCGAGCTCCCTGATGTTGGTCGAGATCCGGGAGGCGATAAAGGACAGGACCTGCGGATCCGGCACGTTGATTCCGTCGGTCTTGACCTTCTTGCGGAGGATCGCGATTCGTGTCTCCAGATCGGGCGGCTGGACGTCGGTGATCAGCCCCCACTCGAAGCGCGACCGCAGCCGCTCCTCGAGCGTGGCGATTTCCCGTGGCGGCCGGTCCGAGGACATGACGATCTGAGAGCCGGCCTCATAGAGGGAGTTGAATGTGTGGAAGAATTCCTCCTGGATCCGCTCCTTGTGCTCGAAGAACTGCACGTCGTCGACGAGCAAGAGGTCGTATGTGCGGTAGCGCTGCTTGAACCCCTCGATCCGCTTGTCGCGGAGCGAGTTGATGAAGTCGTTCATGAACGTCTCGCTGGTGACGTAGCGCACAGAGAGGTCGCTCGAGTGCTCCGCGACATACTGCGCGATCGCCTGCATCAGGTGTGTCTTGCCGAGCCCGGTCCCGCCGTAGATGAAGAGCGGGTTGTACGCCTGCGCCGGCGCCTCTGCGACTGCCAGAGCAGCCGCGTGCGCGAAGCGGTTCGAGGAGCCGATCACGAAAAGGTCGAACGTGTACTTCGGGTTCATCCCGGAGTCCGCCGCGCCTCCGGAACGCCGGGGTGTCTCGGCGGGAGCCGGGGTCGCAGTCGGGACCCGCTCCGTTACGGAGAGCGCGACACGGCGCTCCTGGCCGGTGACGTCGCGGACCGCCGCGCCGATCAGGCCGAGGAAGTGCCCCTCGATCCACTCGCGCGTAAAGTCATTCGGGACGCCCAGTACGAAGGCGTCGTCCGAAAGTTCTGCTCCCTCGGCCTCTGCGAACCACGTGCGATATGTGGTCTCGTTGAGGGCCCCCTTGAGCCGACCGGCGACTTCGTTCCACAGGCTCTCCGCAGTCAGCTCAATTGGGCGATTCACGCCGCGGTACCACTCCTCTCCGGCTCGGGGAGCGGCGAGCATAGCAGCGTGCTTGAGCACCTACAATGCGTGGAAACTGGGGATTAAATAAGCGGGATTTGCAGCAGTTTTCCCGACTCCACATTACTCTCCACAGCTGTGGATCAACTCTGACAGTTGGTCACATTTGGAGGCACTTAGTACCCGCACCGCTGTGGATAACTCTGTGTATGAACGGTCATCTATACTGGCCCGCCACGGCTCCTTCTCGGAGCACTTTCTTCCTCTTCTTCCTCGTGAAACGGACCTACCAGCCCAACGTGCGCCGGCGGAAGCGCAAGCACGGTTTTCGTGCGCGCATGGCGACGCGTGCGGGTCGCGCGATCTTGAAGCGCCGCCGCGCAAAGGGCCGGAAGCGTCTCTCCGCGTAGAGCAAGCACCGCTGTGCAACGCCGGAACCGCCTGTCTCGCTCGCGAGACTTCGACGCTGTCTACCGCCAGGGACGTTCGACCTCGACCAGGTTCCTGGTCCTCTACTGGTTCGAGCGAGAAGAGGATCCCGGCGAGCCGAGGCTCGGTCTGGCGGTGCCGCGCGCAGCGGGAAATGCGGTTGCTCGCAACCGGATCAAACGGCAGCTGCGCGAAGTGTGGCGCGAGCGCCTGGAACGGGTTCCTGCCGGCCGCGACTACGTCTTGATCGCCAAGCCCGGGCTCCCGGAAGCAGTGACGGCGAATGGCTTCGAGTGGCTCGCGGAGCGAGTCGACGAAGTGCTGACGAAGGCCGCGGCGTGAGGTACATGGGCGTCGCCGCAGTCTGGGCTTACCGTTTCACGGTGGCGCCATTCCTCGGCGCCGGGCAGTGTAAGTACCACCCGTCCTGCTCGCAGTACGCCATCGACGCGTACAAGGATTTCGGCTTCTTCAAGGGGACGCTGCTTGCAGGCTGGCGCCTTCTCCGCTGCAATCCGTGGAGCGGCGGCGGCGTCGATTACGCGCTCGACCAGAAGGTCTTCAAGTGATCGTCGCGAGCATTCTCACGCCGCTCGAAGACCTCCTTCGGAACATACTCAACGCGCTCCACTCGGTCGGCCTGCCGTGGGCGTGGTCGATCGTCGGGCTCACGATCATCGTGCGGATGCTCCTCGTCCCCTTGACGGTGAAGCAGATCCATTCGATGCAGAACATGCAGGCGCATGCGCCTCAGATGAAGGAGATCCAGCGCAAGTACAAGGGCGACCGCACGAAGCTCAACGAAGAGCTGATGAAGTTCTACAAGGAGAACAACATCAACCCGGCGTCGTCGTGCCTACCGCTCCTGGCGCAACTGCCGATCTTCATCGGGCTCTTCTACACGCTCCGTGCGTTCGCGAAGAACCCGCCGGGTGGACAGGCTGCAATCGACCAGGGCGACTTCTCGTGGCTGCACTTCGTTCCCGACATCACCAAGCACGCCAACAGCCACTGGTCGGGCTACATCCTGCTTGCGATCTACGTGCTCAGCCAGGTGGCGTCGACGTACTTCATGTCGGGGACGATGCAGAAGTCGCAGCGGTATCTGATGATGATCTTGCCGTTCATCTTCATCCCGTTCATCGTCCGCTTCCCGACCGGCCTCGTCCTCTACTGGATGACGACGAACCTGTGGACTGTCGGGCAGGGGTTGATCACGCGCCGGCTGATCCCCAAGGTGGGCCCGCCGCCCGGGCCTTCGGCGTCCGGGCCGAAACGCTCGTCGCGCACCCCGCCTAAGGAGCCCTCGACCGACGGCGGTGAACCGTCTGCCGAAATGCCCGCGCCCAAGCCGAGCAACGCCGCTCCTCGTCGCGTGAAGCGGAAGAAGAAGGCGCGACGCTAGGCGTGGCCGCCGAAGAAATCTCGGTAGAGGCGACCGGCGAGACGGTCGGCGAGGCTAAGTGGGCCGCGCTGCGGGAGCTCGAGAAGCAGCACCCGGGCCTCGACAAGTCGGCCGTGCACTTCCAGGTGGTGACCGAAGGCGAGCGCGGTCTGCTCGGCGTCGGTTTCGCACCCGCGAAGGTGGTCGCGACCGTCTCCACCGCGACCGTGGCTGCCACCGCCGTCGACGAGTCCGAACTGGCTGCGGAAGCACGTGCGCTAGTCACGCGGATCGTGGACGGGATCGGCGTGACCGGTCGGATCGACGTCGACGAGTCCGACGAGCTGATCACAGTCTCGTGCGTCGGCTCCGACCTCGGCATGTTGATCGGCCGGCACGGGCAGACGATCGACGCCGTTCAGTACCTCGCCAACGCAGTGATGTGGCGGCGTCATCCGGAGGACCGCAAGGAAGTCGTCGTCGATGCAGCCGGGTACCGTGACCGGCGGCGCACTGCGCTCGAGGCGCTGGCCCTGCGGTCCGCCGACCGTGCGCTGTCCGATCACGAGCCGGTCGAGCTCGAGCCGATGACAGCGGTCGAGCGCAAGGTCGTTCACCTGAGGCTCAAGGAGTTCGACGGGGTGGAGACAACGAGCGAAGGCACGGAGCCCAACCGTTACGTCATTGTGCATCCGGTTGCTTGAAGACTGGCTGAGGGCGCTGGTCGCGACACCCGGTTTGACCGGGATCAGCGACCTCGCCGAGGCGCGACGCATGTTGTTGGAAGATTCCCTGCGAGGCGTGGAAGTCGTGTCGGAGTTCGAAGGGCCCATCGTGGACGTGGGGTCGGGAGGCGGTGTCCCGGGAATTCCTTTGGCCGTGTCCCTTCCCGACCGAGAGGTGACGCTGCTCGAAGCAATCGGCCGTAAGTGTGACTTCCTGCGCGAGTGGGCTCAGCCGAACGTCCGCGTCGTGCAAGGCCGGGCGGAGGAGCAAGAGACGGACGTCTATGGAGTTGCCGTCGCAAAGGCACTCGCGAAGCCGCCGGCCGCAGCCGAATGGTGCTTGGCACTCGTTCGTCCGGGCGGTGCGGCAGTGCTCTGGGTAGGACCGAGTGCGGACACCGAGCGTGTCGCGCGGGTGGCGGAACAGGTCGGCGGGGAACTTGTGGAATCGCGCGACGGGCTCCTGGTTTTGCGCAAGGTGCGGGCAACGCCGGACGGCTTTCCGCGGCGCACCGGGGTGGCGAGTAAGCGTCCGTTGCACTGAGTACCCTGGCAGGGTGGCGAAGGTCTACGCGGTGGCGAACCAGAAGGGCGGCGTCGGCAAGACGACGACTGCGATCAACCTCGCCGCCTGCCTGGCGGAAGCAGGCGAGCCGGCTCTCGTCATCGACCTCGATCCACAGGCCAATGCCACCTCTGGGCTTGGCGAGCGGGCCAACGGAACCTCGACGTACGACCTGCTGGACGGCGCTCCGCTGAGAGACCTTGCGCAGCCGACGAAGTTTCCGAACCTGCACCTTATTCCCGCGAAACCAGATCTTGCGGGTGCGACGGTGGAGCTGACGCAGCACAGCGATGGGGAGACGTATCTGCGCCAGGCGCTGGCAGCCGGCACCGAGGAGTACTCCTTTGTCTTTCTCGACTGTCCGCCCTCGTTCGGCCCGCTGACGGTAAACGCGCTCGCCGCTGCCGATCGCGTGCTGATCCCGGTGCAGGCCGAGTACTACGCGCTCGAAGGTCTGTCACAGCTCGTGCACTCGATCAATCTCGTGAAGGCGCGGCTGAATCCGCGGCTTGCCGTGGGCGGCGTCCTCCTGACCATGGTGGACGGGCGCACGCGGTTGTCCGCAGACGTCGAGGCCGAGGTCCGTGAGCACTTCGGCGAGCTGGTGTTCACACAGACCGTCCCGCGCTCGGTGCGGCTCGCAGAAGCGCCGAGTCACGGCTTGCCCGCAATCGCGTACGACCGCCGCTCTCGCGGTGCGGACGCCTACTGGAAGGTGGCGATGGAGCTTGTCCAGCGTGCCTGAACGCAGAGGCCTCGGCCGAGGCCTGGAGGTCCTCCTGGGCGGGGCGACGGCGTCGGAGCTCGCCGAGCTACCCGTCGACGCGATCCACCCGAACCCGCGCCAGCCACGGCGGCGCTTCGACTCCGAAGCCGGTGCGGGTCTGGCGGACTCGGTGCGCGCGCAGGGAGTCGTGCAGCCGGTGCTCGTGCGTCCGCGGGCGGCCGGCGGCTATGAGCTGATCGCCGGCGAGCGCCGCTGGCGCGCGGCACGCGACGCCAAGATGAAAACCGTGCCCGCCGTCGTGCGCGAAGCCGACGACCGGGACACGTTGCTCCTCGGCCTCGTCGAGAACGTCGCGCGCGAGGATCTCTCTCCGATCGAAGAAGCTCGTGCGTTCGCAGTCGTCCTCGACGAGTTCGGGCTTTCGCTCAGCGAGCTCTCCGAGCGCGTCGGAAAGTCGAAGCCGGCGGTCTCGAATCGGGTGCGGCTCCTCGAGCTTCCCGAGGACGTGCTCAAAATGGTCGAACGCGGCCAGCTCACCGAAGGCCACGCACGAGCCGTGCTGGCGGTGCCGGATCACGAAGGCCGCCGCGCGCTGGCGCGGAAGATCGTTCAGAAGGGCATGTCGGTCCGGGCCGCCGAGCGGGCCGCCCGTTGGGCCGGCGCCAAGACCAAGCAACGTCGCCAGACGACGAAGCTCGATCCGGCTCTCGTCGCCCGCGCCAAGGGCGCGGC